>NZ_JBJODA010000004.1:0-238138 GCF_045899875.1 Clostridioides sp. GD02377 | reverse complement strand
AGTAGGTTTTTCAGTATGGATGTTAGGATTAAATGCTGATGCAGTCTTACAAGGTGTAATTTGCTGGGGTATATCAATAGGTATAAATCAAACTTACAAACAATTAAAGGAGGAAAATAAACAATGAAAATAGCAATAGTACCAGGACATACACTAACAAGTAAAGGAACAGGAGCAGTTGGTTATATAGATGAAGGAAAAGAAAATAGAATACTAACTGACTTAATAGTGAAATGGTTAAAACAAGGTGGAGCAACTATATATACTGGTAAGATAGATAAATCGAATGATTATCTATCTGAACAATGTCAAATAGCAAACAAACAAGACATAGACTTAGCAGTGCAAGTACATTTCAACGCAAATAATACAACACTAAATCCTATGGGTACAGAAACAATATATAAAACTAATAATGGCAAAATATACGCTGGAAGAGTCAATGAAAAGTTAGCAACAGTATTTAAAAATAGAGGTGCAAAATCAGATGTAAGGGGTTTGTATTGGCTTAATCATACAAAAGCACCAGCAATATTAATTGAAGTATGTTTTGTAGACAGTAAAGCAGATACAGATTATTATATTAGACATAAAGATATAGTTGCTAAATTAATAGCAGAAGGTATTTTAAATAAAACTATAAATAATAAAGAGAATAGCGAGGGGAAAATCATGTATAAACATACAATCGTTTATGATGGAGAGGTTGACAAAATCCCTGCAACTGTAGTTGGTTGGGGTTATAATGATGGAAAAATATTAATATGTGATATAAAAGATTATGTACCAGGTCAGACAGAGAATTTATATGTTGTAGGGGGAGGAGCATGCAATAAAATAGATTCTATAACTAAAGAGAGATACACTATGATAAAAGGTAATGATAGGTTTGATACACTTTGCAAATCGTTAGATTTTATTAATAGATAGATTGAAGGTAGCAACTGGAGATAGTTGCTACTTTCTTTTTTTATACTTTTTTTCTTTAAGTTTTTTATTTTCCATATTATCTAATACTTGCAGCGAACTCATATAGAATTTTTGGCGACTATCCCATTTTTGCTGAGCTTCACATATTAGATATAAATAAGCACTAAAAAAACTCCTATTATAGCACCAGCAATATAAAAATCTTTTATAATATTGTTGGCAAATAGACTAAAGAAAATTGATATAAATGCAGCAATAAGAACAATTACAAATGGACTTGATGGATTATTTTTAGAATTTAAGATGGTTTTGATGCGTGTTTTTTATATTTTCTAGTGAAACCATCTCCTTAAGAGAATTATAAAATCTATAATTGCATTTATAATATTCTTCAGCTTCTTTTATGTCTGGCTTTTTTTCTTCTTGAATAATATTCAACTGCTCTATAGGGCTTTTTTTGTTAAATTTAATAATATCAAATATATCATTTAGAAATATATTTTATACCTCCATAAATTAATGTCTATTATACTTTAATTTATTAGCATATTTAAGAACTTATATCAGCAATTTGTCAAACTATTTTTAGAAGAAAATAGAGCAAGGACACAGGAGAAAAATTTACAGAGATTTATTCTAATGATGTGTGGTCAACCATGGATAAGGCTAGAGAATTTGTAAAAGAAAAATTATAAAAGTAGTTAGATTTAATTTTTAAGTAGCCATTTTTGGGGAAAGGGAAACTTTTCTTAAAATATAACATGATTATAACGGAAAAATAATGTTTTTATAAAAATTAAGGTGTGAAATATAATTTTTTTATAATAATATATTTACCAAAATTATACAACATATATTATATTATAGCTATATAAATCATATAAATCAATACTTAGACAGGCTGATAGAGTAGTTTTAAAAAACAATAGGTTTATAATACAAAGCCTATCTTAAGCTCCCTTTCCCCAAAATAGGATATTTTTATTATTATTTAATAATGATTTTTAATATTAAAACTAATGTTTAAATATTATTTAAAAATATTTGAGTTTTAAATTCCAGTTTATAATGATATTATATAAAAAGGATTATTATATACTGCGATAATTAAAACTTTGGACTTTAATTAATATATTTTGAGCAGAGTATTCTAATGTGTAATTTACTGGATATGGACAATAATATTTATATCATCAAATTTATTTTTATCATAGAGCTTTTAATATATATCAATATTAGATTATAAAAGATGCAAATATAATAGCAAAAAATATAGCTCTAGATTGTATAATTTTAGATATTTATCTTTATATAATAAATCAAAAACTAAATGAGATATTAAAGTAAAGTATATAGCCTAAAAATGTATGAAAATAATAAATAAGACAGATTTATAGTTGTTAAAGTTTCTTATAATAGTAAAGAAGTGCTATCAGAAAATATGCTGAAGATATTTGTCCAGTTATTTGTGAAAAGAATAATTATTTTTAGGAGAGACTATAATGCAAATTAATGTATTGATAATTGATGGAGACAAGAATAATTGCGAGGAATTAAAAAATTTTTTAGAAGAAAAGGGGATAAATGTCTATTTAGCACATAATTGTAAAGACGCTATTAGGAAAATATTTAGTAATAAATTTGATTTAATATTTCTAGAAATAATTTTAACTGATGGTGATGGATGGGATTTTTGTAAAAAAATTAAAAATTTAACTACTTGCCCAGTTATTCATATGACTTATATAATTGAAGAACAAAGTATTTTAAATGCTTTAAATTCTGGTGGAGATGATTATTTAATAAAGCCTTTGAATTTAGAAATATTATATGCAAAAATAAAAGCCATTTTAAGAAGAAAAAATTTATATGTAAATAATAATAAAAATAACATAAAGCTAGAAGAATATAATAGAATTAGTAGAGTAATAAAATTAGAAAATAAAGTGATAAAATTAACTCCAATAGAAAATAAGTTACTAAATTACTTTATAGAGAATGCTGAACAGACATTAACTATTAAAGAGATATATGAACATGTATGGATGAATGAATATTTAGATGACAATTATAGTGTTGTAGTTGCAGTGAATGGATTAAGAAAGAAAATAGAGAAAGATTATAAAAACCCTCAAAAGATTATAACAATAAGAGAAGTAGGATATTATTTTAATAGGTAATAAAATCTAATAAATAGAATGATAAGACGTGAATAAGATGTTAATATATAATAAGAGTTTTTATCCAAATAATATTTATCCAGCAATAGACTTTCTCAAGATAAAAAGACAATTAAAATCAATATACAAGAATGATTTATCAGATTGTGGAAGCATATGTATAATAGAAAGAAAAGACTATTCTATAAGCATAAATAGCATAGGTGAGATAAATATATATTATGATTCAAGATATGAAAATAAGATACAGAATGTAGTTGATGAGATTGAACAGTTATTCAAGTCTCAAGTTAAAAATTTTAGAGTATCAAAATTTAAGCATTGATGATTAAGAAGGTAGCAACTGGAGTTAGTTGTTACCTTCTTTTTTTATAAACAATAAAAAGTATTTGAACATCGGGACATTAATTTCAGAGTTTATTTCTAAATTGTATAATATGTGCTACAATTCAATTGAGTAAATATTATTTTAATTGAGGTGTGGGGGATGAATATTTTAAGTAAAAAAGCATTTGTTTTATCACTTTCATTGGTAGTTGCATCACCTTTGGTATATAATATAAATGCACAAGGTATTGAAAAGAATATGGAAGTTAGAAATGAAGCAAGGAAAATTAATAACTTAGAAAACATGGCAATGAAAGAAGTCTTTCCAGACGAAAAGTTTAGGGATGCAATTCGTGATACTATCTCAGTATTAAAAAATAAAACAGATGCAAACATTATAGGATTAGATGGTGTTGCAGCTATAGAATCTCAAATAGAACTAGATGTTGCAGGCAAAAATATCAATTCTTTAGAGGGGATAGAATATTTTAAGGCTCTTAAAAATTTAAATTGTGAGGACAATAAGATAAAGAGTTTAAATATTAGTCAAAATATAAACCTGACTGGGTTAAGTTGCAACAAAAATAGTTTAGAAACTTTAGATGTAAGTAATAATCCTAACTTAATTGAATTAAACTGCAAGAGCAATAGTTTAAATAGCTTGAATGTAAATAAAAATGAAAAATTAGAAGATTTATATATTTCTAACAACAAAATAGAAACTTTAGATACGAGTAAGAATAAAAGTTTAACTAGAATAGATTGTGAACGTAACAGTCTAAAAACGTTGGATTTAAAAGAAAACATCAATTTGGAAGAATTGAATTGTCAAAATAATAGTATAGTTGATTTAGATTTTTCTCATAATGTTAAATTAAAAAAAGTAGACTGTAGAAATAATAGTATAAAAAATATAATTGTCAGTAAAAGTATAGATTTGGAATCATTAAATTGTATGAATAATAAGATAGAAAGATTAGATATTAGTAAAAATATCAAATTAAAGGATTTAAATTGTCTTATGAATGAGTTACACTCCTTAGATGTAACAAATAACATTAATTTAATTGAATTGGGTTGTGAAAATAACAAAATAGAAAAATTGGATGTAGGTAAAAATCCTAATTTAGAAGTGTTAAACTGTTCTATAAATAAATTGGATGCTTTAGATGTAAAGAAAAATACAAAATTAAAAACATTATTCTGTTCTACAAATAATTTAAAAAATATTGATATAAGTGAAAATAAAGTTCTAGAGATATTTGGATGCGCTATCAATAACTTAGAAAAAATTGACTTACATAATAATATTAATCTAAAAAACTTATATTGTTCTACAAATAATTTAAAGACTATAGATACAAGTAAAAATATTAAATTAGAAAGATTATATTGTAATAATAATAATATACAAAGTTTAAATCTATCCAATAATGTTAATTTAGATGAATTAGATTGTTCTAATCAAAAGATTAATAAAGATATTGGACTAAAAGATTCAAAATTATTTTTGGATTTAAGTAAACTTAATGACATAGATATAAATAAAATTTTGAATGTAAAATCTAGTGGAACATATGAAAAAAATACAGGGTGTATAATATGGAATTATCCAAATAATATAAATGGGCAAGTAGCCACATATGACTATGACCTAAGTTATAAGGGGAGTAATATTGATATTTCAAATACAAGGCTTACTCCTTCTATAACATTAATATCAGAATTTGATAGTCAAAATAAACCAAGCGGAGGAGGGTCGCACTCATCAACAACTCCTACACCAGCGAAGCCTTCTAATACAAAATTAGTTGGTTCAGATAGAAATGAAACATCAGTAAAAATAAGTCAAAAAGGCTGGAATAAAGCTGATAATATAGTGCTAATAAATGACTCTAGTATATCTGATGCCTTATCAGCAACACCATTTGCTAAGTCTAAAGATGCACCAATACTACTTACTAAAAATAATAACTTAAATAAATTAACAGAAAAA
Organism: Clostridioides sp. GD02377; assembly: GCF_045899875.1. Taxonomy (NCBI): domain Bacteria; kingdom Bacillati; phylum Bacillota; class Clostridia; order Peptostreptococcales; family Peptostreptococcaceae; genus Clostridioides; species Clostridioides sp. GD02377. The sequence goes on along the minus strand of NZ_JBJODA010000004.1, from coordinate 232,705 downwards.
GAAATAAATAGGTTAGAAGCAAAAAATGTGTACATAGTAGGTGGATTAAAGTCTGTTGATGAAAAAGTAGTATCTGATTTAAAGGAAAAGGGATTAAATGTAATTAGGATATTTGGAAATGATAGATACGAGACATCAATAAAACTTGCAAAAGAATTAGATAAAAATTCTAAGTTGTCAAAAGTAGTAGTGGTAAATGGAGAAAAGGGACTAGCTGATGCAGTAAGTATGGGAGCTATATCAGCAAAAGAGGAAATGCCAATTCTTCTTACTAATCAAAATGATGATATGAAAGATATAAAAGACTTAATAGATGATAAAGACATATCAAAATCATATGTAATAGGTGGAGAATCTTTATTTAATAGTAAAGAAGTGAGTAATACATTACCATCTGTAACTAAAATAGCAGGTTCTGATAGAACAGAAACTAACTCAAAAGTAATAAATCATTTCTATAGTAAAGATACACTTAATGACTTGTATATAGCTAAGAATGGAATGAATAAACAAGATGACTTAGTAGATGCTTTATCAGTAGGAGTACTCGCAGGTAAAACGGAATCTCCAGTAGTATTAGTTGGAAATGGATTAGATAATAGCCAAAAAGAGTTAATTAAGAATAAAAAGTTTAAAAATATAACTCAAATTGGTGGAAATGGAAATGAGAAAGCTTTTAGTGAAGTAGAAAACTTAGTTAAATAAAGTAAAAGACAATAATAAAAATGTAGATAGACTTATGTAAATATATCTACATTCTAAAAATAATTCAATTTCATAGTGTGTTTATAATACTTAAAGCATCCTAACAGGGTGCTTTTTTATTTCATATTTTCATATAAAGGTATAAAAATCTCAATAAAGTTATTTGAACTATCTTAAAAGCGATTGTATTAACTCTATTCTCACTTAATGCTATCAATAATTTATGATATGTAATAAAAACACACTTCTATATCTGTAACTAAGCATTCTCATGTTGGGGAGTGCTTTTTTCATTTCTCCAAACAATGCTGTTTTCTTCGTCAATAATTATCAAATCAATCTTATTATCTTTCAATATTTCTGTTGCAGTACAAATAAGATTATCTAAGTCAAAACTTCGAGTTATCTCTAGTTGCTTATTTTCTATAATTCTTTTCAGTATATAAGTTTTATAAATATTCACTTTTAAATCACCCCTATACACTAAGTTATTCTATTAAGGATAACCATTTTTCAAAATGATACCTATTATTTTTTTCTACCCATTGAGAACACACAAAATAATTTTTGCCATATATTTCAATCGGACTTGCCCAACATCTGCTATATGGGTCTTGAATCATTTGTTTTGATAATAAAGGATAATTTAGATTAAATTTGATTTTAGAGTATTCTTTTGTTTGCATTTTTTCAACTTCTTCATAAGTTATCTTATTGTTTTCAAATAGATTTATCAAAGTTTTTTTCACAAATTCACCGATTTTCATTCCAGGGCATTTTTTATAATAATTAGTTTCTGGTTTAATATTCTGTAACTGTTTTTTTTCGGCAATATATTTTGTTTCCTTATTCTTATCACATAAGTTATATAATTGAAGACTTCTCATAAATAATTCTGATGTATCTGAAATTAAATCTGATTTTTCAATTAAAGGATTCATAATTTTCTCTGAAAAATGTTCATTTACAATAATATTAATATCATAACAAAAATTAAAATCTTCAAACATATTTTTTATATCTTGTAAGTAAGGTAATAATATTTCTAGAATATTATTATTTACTTTTGGAGAAGCAAAAACTATTTCACCAGTTATGTTTTCAAAATAGCCATATAAACACATAGCAGTTCTCATAATCTTTTTTACAACTCTTGTTGCAGTTTCATTTTTATCTCCATAATTAAGACCTAATTCATGGAATGCAACCTCAAGAGCATATATTTTTTGTGAATTATTTTTAGAAATATTAATTCCAATAACATCAATTTCAGCTTGTTTTAAAAGTTGAATTACAGAAGTATTTTTTTTATATAATTCAATGTTGTATTTATCTTTGAAATATTTACTTGACATATCCATAAATTCTTCAATTTTTTTTTCATTTGATAATTCCCAAGAAGACATGGAAGGTTTCCAATTAGTTTGTACTAGTTTGCAATTTTTTGTATGTCTTAACCAAGAAAAAAGTAAGGACTCACCTATTTCTATTTTCAAATTTAAACACCTCCTAATATACTATTTAATTCATTATATCACAAAAGGCATTAACTGAAAATATAGTGATTTCAAGGGCTTTGTTAACATGTATTTGATTAACTATGGCTAAATGATGTTGCAAATTCATCTATTAATGCGAGCAAATAATAGATGAATTTTACGTTATATTATAACTATACATGAATCTATAAGTAGATAGAAATTGGACTTATTAGAAGAGTATTTTAAAAATTTATGATAGGAATATAAGTATACTTAATAAAGTTATTAATGTTTTTTAATTTAAGATAATTTAGAAATATGCATATTATTGCCCACCTAAAAAACTTTCACAAAACCAAAAGAGTATATGTTTTTGATAACTTACCAATATAACTTATAACTCATTTTACAAGTCTTATTTAATAAATATTTATGTCACTAAATTCCTTTAGTTTTACCAATTTAGTATTATTCTACAATTAAAACAATACAATACAACTAGTTATTATTCAACATATGTGTTTGAAAGTTGAATAAGTTTATAGATATGAATAATGGTTTTTATATATAAAAACAAACTAAAATAGTAGAATATATGGGAAATTTTACCTGTAGTTTTTGTGTTAAAAAGCTCCTATTATTAGTTTAAGTTGGACTAAATGAGGGAGCGACACAAGATGGAAGAAGAAATGTTAGTAGAAAAATTATTAAGAGCAGAATTAATAGTAATGGAGTATTTATGGAAAAAAGATTCTAAAATGCCTAAAAAAGAAATTGTAAAAGATATAAAACAGATGTATGTATGGCATAAAAGTACAATAAAAACACTATTAAAAAGGCTACTTGACAAAGGCTATTTGGCTAGGGATATTATAAAGTTTCAATCTCATTATAAAATAATAATAGATAATGAAGAATATTATGCTTTTAAGAAAAAGGTACTAAAATCTAGTAAGAGTAGAAAAATAATGCGTTCCCTTACTACTACACATAAAAATGTAAGTAAAGAAAAGTTGGATTCATTAGAAGAGTATTACAGAAACTTAAAAGAATGATATGGTAAAAATTGGATGGATATATTTGGCTAAATTCTCTTGTTTGATAAGCTTTATTGATGTAGAATTTACATATACATAAATCGGCAAAGGGGTGTAAACTATGAAAATTAGTAAATTACCAGAAGCAGAATTAAAAGTTATGAGATATATTTGGGAATCAGATAGAATATTGACATCAAGAGAAATTGTTGAGGCTATGGAGCAAAAGTATGAATGGAAAGATACAACTACATTTACAGTATTAAAAAGATTGCAAAGAAGGGAGTTTTTAGAAACAGAGAAAATAGATAAACGTACTCACTATAATGTACTAGTAAAAGAAAAACAATATCAGAGATTTGAAACAAGAGAATTTATAAAAAATATACATAAAAATTCAATTAAAAGTTTGATTTCAGCATTACATAAAGATGATGAGAAGGTAGATGAAAAAAAGTTAGAGGAACTAGAAGAGTATTTCAATAATTTAGAAGAAAATGAGAAATAAAGAGTATTATTTTATAAAGAAAAAATGAGTGGCAAATTGTTTTTGCCACCCATTTGCCACCGAACTTATTATATAAAATTAACTATAAATAAATAAACATAAATAAGATAAAATAAAAACATTGATTTAATGTCTGATATTTTAACGGTTTCAAAATAAATATAAATAAATATAAATAAACATAAAGAAAATACTACAATTTGTAACTGAAATTCAAGTACTTGTAACTAAATAATTAAATTTTAATTGATGATAAAATAATATAAAAATTCTGGATTAAATAATGTGAAAATAGACTAGTGATTATCTAGTCTATTTTTATTTGGTAAAATTTTACTCTTTACATTTTGTTCAAGTTTTATTTACAGTATATAATAGTAAAGTAATAAACTTCCAATCAATAAAATAAAGAAGGTGTTTGTATGTATAAAATAGGTGAAGCTTCAAAAATAACTAAAATATCATCTAGAATGCTCAGATATTATGATAAAGAAAATATATTGAAACCTAGTCACATAGAAAATAATGGATATAGATACTATACAGATGGAGACATTAATGTAATATCAAAAATCAAAAACTTAAGAAGGTATGAATTTACTTATGAAGAAATAAAAGATATATTCGATAATAATAAATATGAAAGTATAGATATATATATTAATAAGATTGAAGAATTAACAAAAAAGGTAAATACATATGGGTATTTAATTTCAGAAATAGAAGAAAAGGTGAAATTTAAAGATATAATCATAAATAATTATGATATTAATATTTGTGAACGACAATCAGTTAATACATTGTGCCAAAAAGCTATTATTAATTATAAGGATATAGGAGAATTTATAGAATCTTGCTATAATGCGATTTCAAAAAGCAAATCTAATAAAGTTGGATATTATTATGTAATGTTTTACAATAATGAAAATGTAGATGAAAACACATATGAAATAGAATATTATCAACCTATTATAGATAATAAAGATATAAAAGGATTTAATAATAAGGTAATTGAAAGCGGTACATATATTAGTACAATATGTTATGGAGATTATGAAAATTTAACTGGTGCTTATTCTGCTTTGTACAAGTGGATTAAAAATAACGATTTTAAAATTAAAGGAAATTTTGTTGAAAAATACTTTGTAGACTCATTATTAACTCCATTTAGCTACGAATTTATAACAGAAGTATCTATAAAAGTTTCAAAAGATTAGTTGACCTTGACATTATGATAACCTTTATACTTGAAATATAAAAATAGAGGAGGTTATTATGAATAAGAGAATTTTAATGCTGGGATTATCACTACCATTATTATTGATGATAAGAGAATTTACAAAAGGATATGAAAACAAAACCATAAATCAAAATAATCAACAAAAGTATTATATGCCACTAGAAGATGAAGAACATGAAGGAACTTGGTTGCAATGGCCTCATAGTTATACTTATGGGAAAAAATATCAAAATGGAATAGAAGATGTATGGGTAAATATGACAAAGTCTTTAGTGAAAGGTGAGAATGTTCATATAGTAGTTTATAATAAAAGTGAAAAAGATAGAATAGAAAATTTATTGAAAAAAGAAAATATTGATATGAATTATATAGATTTTTATATTTATAAAACTGATGATGTTTGGATAAGAGATAATGGTCCTATATTTGTATATGATGAAAGCGATGAACTTGTAATATTAGATTGGGGATTTAATGGTTGGGGAAGAAAAGAACCATATAGTAAATCAAATCAAATTCCTAAAAATATAAGTGAAGACTTAGGAGTGAAAAGTATAAATTTAAAAGAAGTAGTTTTGGAGGGTGGAGCAATGGAACTTGATGGTGGTGGAACATTTCTAGCAACTAAAAGTTCTATAATAAATAAAAATAGAAATAAAAACTTAAGCCAAGGTGATATAGAAAAATATATAAGGAAATATTATGGTGTAGAAAAATTTATATGGTTAGATGGTGTGGTTGGAATAGATATAACAGACTTTCATATTGATGGATTTGCAAAATTTTATGATGAATCAACAATAATTACATTAAATGAAAAAGGATTGATAGATTGGGGTCTAAAACAAAACGATATTAATATATTATTGAATTCAACTAATGCAAAAGGAGAAAAGTATAATTATATATATCTACCACTTACACAAAATAATGTTAAATTAAAAAATGGAAAAAACTTAGAATATCAAGGTTCATATATGAATTTTTATATAGGTAATAAAGTTGTATTAGTTCCAAATTACGATGACCCAAATGATAAAGTTGCAAATCAGATTATACAAGATTTATATCCTGATAGAAAAGTAATAGGAATAGATATAAGAGAGTTGTATAAAGATGGTGGAATGATTCATTGTGTAACTCAACAACAGCCTATAGATATAGTTAAAAATAGAGAATAATAGAGTGTGATATGAATTGATATTGGCAGAGTATTTATGGACAAAAGATTCTTTAATAAGTAAAAGAAAAATTTAAGAGTTTAGAAGAAAATCATTAATAAGACACATTATTGTTTAACAAAGAAAAATGGAGTGGCAATTTTTTTGCCACCCATTTGCCACTACATTTTCAAATCGGTGGCAAATTGTATCATTATAGTTGTTTTTTATATTTCTAAAGTTTCTATAAGAGGGTTATCACTAAATAATTTTAATAAATTTGTTTTTTTGTATCCTTTAGGTAACTTAGTATATATAACTATTTCTAACCAATCTCCATCAAGACGTTTAATATTCATGTTTATAATTTCAATATTAGATTTCTTAAATTTCTCCTCAATGTACTCTATAGAATCAGTGCTATTAGAAATTCTGAGAGAAACTTGTTCTGCTGTAGGAAGTTTCATCCATTTCCTATCTCTATGGAGTAATATCTGTACAATAACAATGATAATACTTGAAACAATACCTAATAAATATAGTCCAGAGCCAATAGCAAGCCCTGTACCAGCTGTTGCCCATATACCAGCAGCTGTAGTAAGTCCACTTACTGATTGATTTCTAATAAATATTAATCCAGCTCCTAAGAAACCTATTCCACTAACAACTTGTGCTGCAACACGGGCTGGGTCTAGACCAATACCTGGAGTACCTACTATATCATTAAACCCATACTTAGAAACAATGATTATAAGTGCTGAACCTAATGCAACTATAAAATGAGTTCGTATTCCAGCTTCTTTTAGTCTATTTTTCCTTTCATATCCAATTAAAGCTCCACAGAAACCAGCAATAATGATTCTTGCTATATACCCAAATTGAATTAGTATATGATTATTCATTTGTCTAGCACCCCTTTCTATATAATATTATATATACTATAATACTACATTTTTTATGTGGATATAGTAAAGTTTAAAATTTATATAATAGTTATATATGAATATAAAATAGATAAGGGTATTTTATATATATAAAAATGGTAGAAAGTATCTAATTTTAAATGATTAAAAAGCATACTTAAATAGGTTAAGTTTGCTTTTTTTAATATGGTGAATATTTTTATTTATAACAACTAGACAAAAAAATATCTGTATTTTTTATATCTGCAAAACTATTCTGCAATGATGCCATGAATACTTGATGGACAGTGTTTGCATGAATTTCTACATCACACCAAGATAAATTTTTTGTTGTACAGGCATCATCTATAAGAGTTATGTCGTATCCCAATTTTTTTGCTGTTCTTACACTTGTATCAATGCACATATGACTCATCATCCCACAAATCACCAACTTAGTTATACTTTTTTTCTCAAGTACAGTGTGTAGGCTGGTTTGAAAAAAACTGTCTGGTGAATGTTTAATTATAATTTCTTCATTTGCCAGTGGAAAAACAGTTTCATTTATTTCTGAACCATAAGTGTGAGGAAGAAAAAAAGAAGCTGTTTTATCTGTTGATATATGTTGTACATGAATAACTGGTAAGTCATTTTTTCTAAAGAACAGCAATATCTTTTTTGTATTTTCAGCAGCTTTTTTTGATTCAAATAATTCACATTTTCCGTTTTTAAAATAATCATTCTGAATATCAATTAGTATTAAAGCTATAGACATGTTTATACCTCCTATCTATCCTTATTATAATATTCATATAAGAAATGTAAATTACTTACTTTTTGGTATGTATAAAACTATTTATTATAACAAATTCCTTTGCTATCTAGAACCCCTTGTTGACCGTTTTCAAGCATATATTCTATACCTATTTCTTGCATTATTTCCACAGCTTTTAACATTTTTTTACCACGGTCAGTAAGAAAATATTCAACATGTAATGGATAACCAGCTGAACTTATCTTATCAATAATACCAAACTCATGTAGTTCTTTTAATTGTTGAATTAACATTTTTTGATTTATTCCCAAGATACTATGTTCTAACTCAGAAAATGTCTTATTAGACTGTCTCAATTCAAATACAAGGATAGTTTTCCATTTTCCTTTGATTATGTCATGTACAATTTCAAGAGGACATGTGTATTCATCTCTTATTTTCATAATATATCACCCCCATAAAATGATAATAAATTATATCACCTGTATAGTGATATGACAAATATATATGAATTGTATGTAAAGTTTATGGTTTATTAAGTTCTAAAATTCTTCTAGAGTAGTTCACATTTAATACACAAATAATTAGTAAGATATAAGTAAATAAACATATAAAATAACTATAGAAATTTAACTTTAAAATAATTTATGATAATTTAGAGGAGGAAAATGTATGAATATATCAAGAAAAGCTATGAAAATAATAGAATTGGCACAAAGAATTGCAATTAAGAAAGGAATCTCAGTGGAAGAGGCTTGGAATGAAGCGATGACAGAATATAAAAATAAATATGAACATATTGCATAGACATTAAAAAATGTAATTTAATTAAAATATAAAAATGACATATAATATTTTAATTGTATACTTTTATAAGAAATTAATTAGCTTACAATTCTAAATTATTTTTGAAAAATTAAGAATATTTGGTGGAATATAATGGATTTAAATGATACTATAAATTATAAGGTATATCATTATTAATACAAAAGGAGGATATATACTTGATTGTAAAAATAGATAATACTTTAGAAAAAGAATTTTGGCAATATGTATCACATGAAGAAAGTCTAAACTTATTCATAATTGGATATGTTGAAAACTATGGGTTTAGCTCCTACTCTCAAGATATATGGTCTCAAATGAAAGGAGGAAATATAACTTCTATAATATTAAAGAATAAGTCAAAACTTATAATTTATAGTCTAAAAAATGACTTTGATGTAAAAGAGATGAAACATCATATAAAAGATTTGGATGTAGAAAGTATAAGTGGAAAAAAGTGTGTAATAGATAGACTAATAAGTGAATATAAAGATTTTTATGAAAAACTAGATAATAAATTTTGTATATTAAAGGAAATAAAAGAAATAGATTTTTCTCACATGAAAGAGTATAAAATAGAAACAGCTCAGGAAAAAGATATTGATGAGATAGGAAAACTTTTAAATATCTCAGATTATAAAGTAAGTAAAAATTACATAGAAGAAAGAAAAGAGCATTTAAAAGAAGGAAATGTAAGAGCATATTTTATTAAAAATAATGATACTATGATTAGCACTGCATCAACTGGAATGGAAACTAGTTTTTTGGCAATGGTAGTATCTGTAAGTACAGATAAAGCATATAGAGGAAAAGGGTTTGCAAGTTATATAGTTTACAATTTAAGTAAAGAATTATTGTTGGAAGGAAAAGTCCCATGTCTTTTTTATAACAATGATATAGCAGGTAAAATATATCAAAATATAGGATATAAAGAGATAAATGAATGGACAATTCTTTTTAAATAAATATAAAAAATAAAAAACTCCATTAGGAATTAAAGTATTTATAAATAGTTTTATTTTTACTCTAATTCATGATGGAGTTTTGTTGAAATAAAATATTATTTTTTATTACTTAGATAATCAAGAGTTTTAAGTTTATAACCTTCTTTTTCCCAATGTGTAAGTACTTCATCCAATATTTCAGTATTTGTTGAAGAATTTGGATGTAATAAAACTATTGCCCCAGGATGCGTTCTTGAATAAATTTTGTTTTTAGCAAATTCATGCGTAGGTTGTTTCTTTTCATACCAATCCACATAAGCAAAACTCCAAAATATAGATTTATATCCTAAATCTTTTGTGTATTTTAAAGATTGCTCACTGAATTTACCCATTGGAGGTCTAAAATATTTGGGCATTTCTTTTCCAGTAACATCTTTATATGCCTTTTCTACACTTGTAATTTCTTCTTTGAATTTTTCAAAATCTGTAATACCTGCCATTGATGGATGACTTTTTGAATGATTACAAACTAAATGACCTTCTTTTTCCATACGTTTTACTAAATCTGGATTGCTTTTTATATAACTTTCAACTACGAAAAACTGTGCTTTAGCATTATGTTTTTTTAATGTATCTAATAACTTTGGAGTGTTCCCACTTTCATATCCAGCATCAAATGATAGATATATAACTTTCTCATTAGGATTTCCTACATAGTAAGAATCATATTTTTTAAAAAAAGTTGCTTCTTTTATAGGAGATGGCTGTTTACCATCCTCTCTAGGGTTAAAATACCAATCATATTCATGTGTATCGAGTGTTGGGCTAGAAATTTGAGTTTTTGTCTTATCTAATGATTTAAAGTTTACACTAGCGATTCCCAAAAGTATTAGAGCAAATGTTCCTATCAGAATGTATTTTTTTAGGCTATCTTTTTTCACAATTTCACCTCTTATTTAAAATTTCAAGTGCATTTCTTACAATATAGTTTGAATATTTATAGTTAAAAATATTCATATATACAGATAATAAATTAAAGAAATTTGTTGTAAGATATATAAAATTAATATTAATTATATTAAATAAAGTACATATAAATGATAAAATATAAAGAGCAATTATTGTAAATAAGTTAGACTTGTTTAACTTGAAGGGATATAAAAATGGATAATATAATAAGTATGTTGAATAATGTTGTTTTTTTAGATATAGAAATTAGTGGATTAGATTATTTAAATTCAGAAATTTTAGAAGTTGGAGCTGTTAAGGTTAAAGATTGGAAGATAGATACATATCAATCATTAATAAAAAATAAATACGATGTACCTATAGAAGTATTTTCACTATGTAGTAATTTAAATAAAAGTGATTTAGAAATAGCTCATGATATAGAAAAAGTAGAAGATGAACTTATAAATTTTGTAGAAGATAGTTTGATTATATGTCATGATTTAAGTTTGAAAAAAAAGTTTTTTGAGCATCATATGCCAAAGTTAAAAAATAAGTTTATTGATTTAATTGAATTAGCAGTTATTTTAGAACCATATCATAAAGAATATAGTCTAGAGTATTTAAAAAATAATTTGACTGCTTGCGATTCTAAAATAAAAAATAGAGCTCTATCAGATGTATTTGATATCATAAATATTTTAAATTGTCTCCTAGTAAGATTTAATAATTATGAGAAAAGTACTTTAGAGCCATTGAGTTTTAAAATAAATTCTTATCTTAAGAAGTTTAATCTTTCAATCTGGGAATGGAGTAAATTTTTAGAGGATGCAAACTATGATTTATCAAATAATATAAATATTAAAAAAGAATATAAGAAGCCTAACTCAAAAGAAGAGAAGAAAAAAGAAAGAGAAACATTAAAAATTTTAAATGAAGAGAAAAATAATTATGAAGAACTATTGAGATACAAGACCATATGGGAGAATAAAGAAGGATTTACATATGAGTATAGAACAGGTCAGTATGAGCTTACTAAAATGATAAGAGAGTTGTTTAAAAATAGTGAAGATGATGAAAAAATTGCATGTATAGAAGCACCAACTGGTATAGGTAAAAGTGTAGGGTATTTATTGCCAGCGATATTAGAATCTAGAATTAATAAGAAAAGGTTGTTAATTTCTACTGATACAAAGGAATTGCAGATACAATTAATAAATAAAGACATTCCAAATGTGTTAGACTCTTTAGGGTTAAATGGAAAAGTAAGTTATGGGTATATAAAAGGAAAAAATAACTATATTTGCATAGACAGATTGGAAGCATATATAGCAGACTACGAATCTCAAGAGCCTACTAAGGGAGAAATATTATCTTTGATATTTTTAGAGAGATTAGTTGAAGGTGGTAAACATGGAGATATAGAAGAAATAAATTACTGGGTGTTGGATAATTTTAAGGAAATAAATGTACACTTGAGAAATATAAGCTGTGACCCAAATATGTGTAGACCTAAAAAGTGTAAAAAAGATTGCCTATATAAGAAAAGAACAGAAGAATTGAAAGAAGAACATATAACAGTAGTAAACCATTCTTTATTAGCTAAATGGGCATATAAAGATGAAAAACCTCTAGAAAATATAATAGTAGATGAAGCACATAATTTGACTGAAAAAGGATATGATTTCTTTTCAAGCATTATAAATTCAAAATCTTTAAGATATTTATTGCAAGAAATTTATCCATATGAATTCATTCAAGATAGTAGCTTCATATATAAAAAATATAGTAAAAATATGAGAAAAATAAAGGCTTTTGATAAATTTTATCATGTATTAAAAATTGAAAGAAAAGATAAACAAAAAATTGCTAGAAGTATAAATCTTATTCTTGAAGAGATAGATTCAATATTAGACTTTGGTAGTTGTAATGAATATAATAGTGTAAGTAATTATAATTTAAGATGGGAATTAAATCTGCAAATAGATGAAATTGTGGGAAAACTAAAAAAAGATGGTATAGATACTGAAATAAGTTATAGATTGTATAGTGAAAAGATAAAATCAAGTTGTGAAAAAATAATAAAAAATTTAGTTGCAATAATAATAACAATTTATAGAAATATTGATGATGATAGTATAGATAAAGAAACCGACATATATAAATTTGGAAAAGCGAAGGCGAGAGACTTAGAGGATATAAAGATTATATTTGAAATATTTTTAGAGTATGATGAAAAGGATGATTATGCAAGGATAGTTGAAATTGAGAAGAATTATAATGATTTTGAATTTAGAGTAGTTCCATTAAAAATAGCAGATTTATTTGAAGAAAATATCTTATCTCAGTTAGAAAAAGGAATATTTTTATCTGCAACCTTGAGTTTATCTGAAAATATGTCTTATTTTAAAAATACATTAGGAATAGATAGAGTTAAGAATGTAGAAAAGATTATAGAACCAATTTTTGATTATAAAAATATGGTATCTGTAGTTGCCTTTTCTGATATATGTGAATACAGGAATACTGAATTCCCAAATGAAATGAGTAAAATTATATCTAATATATCACAAATTACAGAAGGTCATACATTGGCTCTTTTTAATAGTAAAGATAGACAGGAAAAGACTTATGAAATATTGAAAAAATATTTACATGGTTTTAATTTAGAAATTTATGCTGATAAAAAAGGGATTAGACATCTTAATGATTTGAATCGAAAGTGTGTTGTACTTGGCTCAAAAGGATGTTTTGAAGGTGTAGATATTCCAGGAGATGGTCTGGTATGTGTAACGTTAGACAAGCTTCCAAATCTAAATCCAAAAGACCCTTTGTATTTTACTATAATGAAGAAGTATAATATAGATTACTACACTATAAATTATCCACAAATGACAATCAAGGTAAAACAAGCTATGGGGAGAATTTTAAGAAGTAAATATGATTATGGATGTTTTGTGATTTTTGATGCAGGAACCAATATAAGTATACTAAAGAGGTTAGAGAAAGATTTGCATGGTTGTAAAATTTCTAAAATGAATAGTAATGAATTTTATACCTATATAAAGCATCATTTAAATAAATCTAGAAGTTCAATCCTAAAATCTGTTATATTTGATACTGTAAAAGCGCTAAATGTTGATGCTAGAATAGATAAGAATGATGTTGATAAAGATATAATAAGAAAAGATATGAATGAAAATATAAGACAAAGAGCTATAAAAGGGGAAGTGTATTATATAGATATTATAAATAAAGATATGAAAGTAAATTATTTTGATAGGAACTATCTGATAAATCTAGATATATTTATGAGAGAAGAACATAAAAACTAAAGGTGGGAGTGATATATTTGGCAAAACAAAAGTTTTATGCTGTAAAAAAGGGTAAAAATATAGGTGTATATAATACATGGGATGAGTGCAAAAAGCAGGTAAACGGATTTTCAGGAGCTGAATATAAGAGTTTTCCTACTTTACAAGAAGCAAAAGAATATATTTATGGTTCAAAAAAACCTAGCTTTAAAGAAGATGAAGAATTTATAGAGGCATATGTAGATGGAAGCTATGAACATTCAATAAAGATGTATGGTTCAGGTGTTGTGATTTTAAAACATAATGAAGTTATAAAAACATATAGTGAAAAAGGAAAAGATGAAACTCTTGTAGGAATGAGAAATGTAGCTGGAGAAATAGAAGCTTCTAAAATTGCAATGCAATACTGTCTTGAGAATAATATTCAAAATTTGATTTTATATTTTGATTATGAAGGTATAGAAAAGTGGTGTACTGGAGTTTGGAAAACGAATAAAGAAGGAACTATAGCATATAAAAACTTCTATAATAGTATCAAAGCTAAACTAAATGTAAAATTTACAAAAGTCAAAGCACATTCTGGAAACCAATATAATGAGGAAGCTGACAAATTAGCTAAAAAAGCTATTGGGATATAATAAAAGATTATTGATATATAATAAGATGTTGTAGGAGTATATTTAAACTCTTAACTCATAATTAAAAAGCAGGATTGTATTATTAGAAAATAAGTATCTAATTTATAAATAACTAATCAGTATTATTAATTAGACAAAGTTTATTTAATATAATACAATCTGCTTTTTTGTATAACAAAACTATAAAATTTCCTTACATTATATTAGAACTGACCATAGATACCTTCAAGTTCATCTTTTAATACATCAGGGTCATTTATACCAATGGACATAGTTCTAGCCAATATATTTGCTTGGTCATAAGTTGATGTCCATGAGAATACGCCACCTAGACAATTTCTAAGAACATATTGAGTTTTTAAGAATATAGATAAAGAATCGTCATAGGACATTGCAAACTCTCCATCCTTAACTAAATATGGAACTTGAGCAACATTGTCAAATCTATATTCATACCCATTTTTATTTATATAATCTCTTCTAAGTTCATCGTAAGTTCTTGTTATAGTAGCACCTAATCTTCCATAAAATGGAATACCAAGAAGTATTTTTTCAGAAGGCATTCCAGCATTTTCGAGATTTCTTACCATTATATCAACGCTATATCCTGGTAAAGATAAATCAGATTCAAAAAGATTTGCTTGATGTTTTCTACCATTTGGACCTGTTTCACCTGCTGTAAAATCATAACTCATAAGATTAAAATAATCTATTATTGGAGCTATTTTATCTATTTCAGCACTTGAATTTATATACCCTCTATCTCCTGTTCCAGCCACACTAAGCCATTTTTCATCTCCTATAACATCTCTTATGGCTGTTAATAAAAGTGTAAAGTTTTCTCTATCCTCAGGTCTTGATACTATTCCAGATGCACTACTTCCAGGATATTCCCAGTCTATATCAACTCCATCTAAAGCATATTCATTTATCATCTGATTAACCTGTCTTGCAAAATTGTATCTGGATGTAGGAGTTAATGCTGCATCAGAGAAGCCTTCAGCTCCCCAACCTCCAATAGCTACAATTACTTTTAAACTAGGCTTTTCAGCTTTAAGAGCAAGTAATTGATTTAAAAATCTAGGATAAGGGATAAATAAATTACCAGACTGGTCTATCTCTGCAAAAGCAAAGATAACTGCATCTAATAGTTGAGCATCTACATTAGTTGGATTACCAAGAACATATTCTACCACAATTGGATTTATATCTGGACAATTTGCATTTTCAACTATTGGATTGTATGGGTCTGTTATTTGTGGTCTAACTAATTTTTTTGAATCCTTCAAAGTCTTCATAGCTATTTTCTTAGTATTTTTTTCACTAGTATAATCATAGTTTTTATAATTTTCTTTATAGAAATCCTCATAACTACTATCTTCTTTATCGTAGTTATAATTCATTACATCACAAGATTTATCTTTAAGCTTATTTTGTTTAGAGTTACAAGTTTTATTGGTATTTTTAGTGTGCTTTTGTTCACAGTTAAAATCTTTTTTAGTATCATTACTGTGTTCTTCCTTACAATCGTGAGTTTTGTGCATGTAGTCAGTATTTTTGTCTTCACAATCACCTTTATTTTCAATGTTTTTAGTATGTTCTGTATTCCAGCTACAAGTATTATCAATTTTCTTGTTTAATTCTTCGTCATTATAATTATCTGGTACAAAACATAAGTACCAGTCCATGCAGGAATATTTCTTATTACAGCTGTTAACCCTGTTTTTTAATTCTTTATAGTTTTTAGGATATGGTAAAATTACTGGCATACCAGGGAACCAGTTTGCAGGTGTAACTATGTTGTCTCTGTCGCTAGTTTGAAGAGCATCTACTATTCTAAGTATTTCTGGAATATTTCTTCCTGTAGTAAGTGGATAATAAAGAATCGTTCTCAAAATTTGATTATTATCTATAATAAATACAGAACGAACAGTTGATGTATCACTCATTGGTTTTGATATCATACCATATAACTTTGCAATTCTCATATCTCTATCTTCTATAATAGGAAATGGAATTTCTACACCTGTAAGCAAAGAAATATTGTACATCCAAGCTAGATGTGAACTGTTACTATCGACGCTTAGACCAATTAACTCTGTATTTCTTTTTTTGAACTCGTCATAATATTTAGCAAAGCACAAAAATTCTGTAGTGCAAACTGGTGTAAAATCACCAGGATGTGAAAATAAAACAATCCAATTACCTTTATAATCAGAGAGTCTAATAGGGCCGTTTGTTGTATTGGCTTTAAAATCAGGAGCCTTTGATCCTAAACTTGGCAAATTTGGCATGTAAATCACCCCTCAATAAATTATCATTTATTTTATTCTATTAATTAATACAGATTAGTGTTACTACTTTATTAAAAATTAACGAATCCTAATGTCAAAAAAAGATATTTATTAAAAATATTTAATATATTCCTAATATAAATGACAATAGTAATTGCTATTTTTTTACTAATTTGGTATAGTAATGGATAAGGGGTAGTGTCAATATTAGTGATTATACGAGGTGATTGGATTGAAAAAAATTCTAAGAATTTTAGTTATCTCCATGATGATATGTTTTGCAATGACTTTTGCATTAGTATTAATAAATTCAGTTATGGGAGTACATATAGGATTGGATTATTACTTTTTGATGGGCGGTGTAGTTACAGTTTGTTTAACAACTGGAATTGTTTTATGCAATGCTAGGAAAATATTTGATAATAAAACTGTACATAAAACAAGAATGAAAAATGTCAGTGCTAATAAAAAACAAAAAAGTCATTCTAGAGATATAAAGAGAAAGATATCATAGTTTATGTAAAGGAAATATTTATGTATAAAATAATGATTGATAGGTAAAATAAAAACACGATTTAACTTGTGTTTTTATTTTTTTTCAGGAATTATGATATAATAACCAATAAGAAATTTAGTTTACCATAGAATATAAATATTGCTAAATGGAGAGGGAACCATAATGAATTTTAGAGATTTATTTGAGAAAACTGTAGATTTTATTGATGAAAAAAGAAAGTCTATAGTTGCAGTTTCATTATCAGCATTAGGCGTAATTGTTTTAATGATAGTATTTTTCTTAAGCAGTAATGAATTTAGTGTAGGGAATGAAGCTAATGAGTTGTTGAAAATCATAGATAAAAGACAATATTCTATAGCTGTTGATTACTATGCGAGTATAGAAAAAAAGTTTTCTGCTTCAAAAATGGAAAGATTCAATAAGTCTGTTTCTAAAAAAATTAACAAATTATTATTAAATAGTGGTGATAAATACTTAGATGGAGATATAAGTCAAGAAAGTTTTATTGGATTAATAAATACAGTAAAAGAGCTAAATAAAATAAATATAGATGTGGATGATTTGCTAACTCAGGCGGATAGAGTTAAGGAAATGTATAAGGAAGAGAATACTACTTATGATGTTGCCATTAACTACATAAACACTGTTTCAATATTAAATGGAGTGGGTAGTAATTTAGATGTATACAAACAGAATATAGAAACAATTAGGGAATCTAGAGATGTTTATGATTCAGCAGTTAAAGACCAAAAAGTATATAAGTATTATGAAGCTATCGAAAAGTATAATAAAGTATTAAAAGAAGATGAGAAGTATTATAATATGGCTCAAAATGCGAAAAAGCAATGTATTGAGGAAATGTATGATTATTATATAAGTAGAGCTGAAGAGGCAAATACTTCTGGAGATTATGAAAGAGCATTACAGTATATAGAATATTTAAAAGAAGATTATTCAGATGATGAAAAAGTGCAAAGTCTAGAGAAAAAATATAAGAAGAATTTATCATTGTATACTTTAACATCTGATGACATCATAAATGTAATATCCAAAAAAAGTGGCAAAGATAAGTCAAATTTATCTATAAATTCACTTCCACAAATGATAAAAAATAATAAATATTATTATGCTGAAGTATATGAGTATGACAAATTAGTAAATGAGGTTTTAGTAAGTGCAAAAACTAAAGATTTATATTCATATAAAGATGGTAAGAAAGATTACAAAGTAGACTATGGAGATGGATACTTTAGGATATTAGAGGATGGAAGTTATCAATTTGGTATTACTAAAGATAAAGCTAAATTTGTATTAACTAATACTCTTGATGAAAAAGATAACAAATATAAAAAGGTTGAGATATTAGATATAGAGAAAGCTGAGAGGTATGTAAAGAGTAAAAAAACATTAGAAGAATTATTTGGGAAGTATAAAAATATTTATTATTACGCTATAGTAAACAAAGGATTATTTAAAGGTAAAGAGGTTTATGCTATTAATATTTACAATGAAAAAATATATGCCATATCAGAAAAAGGACTAAATGAATATTAATTAATTATATTGATAATGTTAAATTATTATATAATTAAAAAGTTTTTGGGTTTTTAAGGCAGATTATGTAGTAATATAATAGTAGGTGTATATAAATAATTTTATTGTAAGGAGAAGTATGGGATGAGTAATGTGAACAAAAAGCTAGTTATAGCCATTGGTGCTGTAGCATTAGTAGTCATAATTTTTATAGGCATAATGTGTGTGCAATTTAATGGGGAGAAAATAGCAAAAAACACATATGTTAATGGAGTAAACATTGGCAAATTGACTAAAGCACAAGCAAAACAGGAATTAAGTAAAAAATACAAATTAGAAAATGTTGAGTTTATCTACAATGATAAAAACTGGAAAGTTAAAAGTAAAGATTTAAATTTATCTGCAGATTTGGATAAAACAGTAGAAAATGCATATAATTTAAATAGAAAGAATGGTTTCTTTGGAAATCTATCAAAAACTATTTCAGCAAATTTTGGAAAGAAAAACAACTTAGTAGTAGTGACAAATTATGATAAAAATAAGCTAAAATCAGAAATGGAAAAGATAGCTAAAGAAATAGATGTAGAGGTAAAAGATGCAACACTTGATATAAGTGGTGAAAAAGTAAAAGTTGTACCAGACTCTGATGGTCTTAAAATGGATATTTCTAAGAGTATGGAGAATTTTGAGAATCAAACTAAAAAAGGAAATTATAAGAATAAGTTAGTAGTAAAAGCTACTCCAGCAAAGATAAAAAAAGAGCAACTTGCTAATATAGACACAAATTTAGGCAAGTATTCAACAACATTTAAAACTTCTCAAGTAAATAGAAGTATAAACATAAAATTAGCAACAGATAATATAAGTAATGTATTACTTATGCCAGGAGAAACTTTTTCATTTAACAAGCATACAGGTAAAAGAAGTAAAGAAAATGGATATAAAAGTGCACCTGTAATAATGGAAGGTGAGATGGAAGAAGACTATGGTGGAGGAGTTTGTCAAGTTTCGTCAACACTATATAATTCTGTGTTATATGCAGGATTAGAAATTGTTAATGTAAAAAATCATACAATACCATCAAGTTATGTTCCAAAAGGAAGAGATGCAACTGTTGCAGATAGTGGAATAGATTTCTTATTTAAAAACAATCTAAAGCATCCAGTTTACATAAAAAATTACGTTTCAGGGAATCAAATTGTTTGCAATATATATGGAAGTGCAGAAGACAAACAAAATATAACAATATCAACAAAATTAGATGGTGTTTCACAAACTACAATGAAAAGAGTTAATGATTCTACAATGCCTAAAGGCAAAGAAAAAGTGGAAAAGAGCGGAAGAAATGCATATTCTGTATCAACATATAGAACATTTAATGATGCTAATGGTAAGAAAATTAAAACTGAAAAAATAGCTAATTCATATTATCCTAAGAAGGAAGGTATTATATTAGTTGGAACTATGGAACCAAAACCAGAAGAAAAGCCAAAGACAGATGAAAATAAAAACAATCAAAATTCGAATAATCAAAATAATCAACAAAAACCAGAAACACCACCAACTGATAATAAGCCTAATGAGACACAACCACAACCGCAAGCTTAAAGTTCTCAAGAATAGGATTTATGTAGAGTATTAAAAAATATAAATCTAAATAGGAGGGATTACTTTGAATTTAAATAATATAACGAATTACGTTCAAAGTATTTGCGAGAATATTTCTAATGTGTTGGATGTAGATGTTACTTTAGTTACAAAAGATTTAACTAGGATAGCAGGGACAGGAATATTCAGAGGTAAAATAGGAGAGACAATCTCAGAGAAATCAGTATACTCTCTTGTTTTAAAAGATGGAAAATCCTATGTTATAAATAAGGAAATAGAAGAGAACTGTAATCAATGTGCAAATAGAGAAAATTGTAAAGAGTTAGCTGATATATGTACTCCTGTTAAAATGGGAGAACATATACTTGGAATTTTGGGTATAGCTGCATTTAATGAAGAACAAAAGGAAAAAATACTTTCAAAAGACAAGGAGTTAACTGCTTTTATAAGAAGTATGTCTGACTTAATATCTTTTAAATTAGATGAATTATATAAACAAGAAGTTAAGACTATGGATGACCTTGAGAGGGAAGCTATAGAAAAAGCTATAAAAAAATATGGAAGTAACACAGAAGGTATGAAAAAGGTAGCTGAGGCTTTAAATATAGGCATAGCTACACTGTATAGAAAAGTAAAAAAATTCAACATTAAAAGTTAGTAATATTGGAAAAAGGTAACCTTTTCACAAGAAGAAGAGGATTACCTTTTTTATTATGAGGATAATGGCAAAATATGTATAGTTTTGACTTGACATATTAAATATGTTATCTTAAATATATATTTTAGAGTGGAGGTGAGTATTATTTTAGTTAAAGATATAAAACAGGACATAGAAAACATGCCTAGAAAAATTTTAGATATATCTTTGATAGAAGATAATAAAAGTGATTTGACTTTTTTTAACATAGAAGAAGAAGATGGTGACGAGACACTAAAAGCATTAAAGCAGAGCTATGTGACTACAAATTATAAAGAAGAGACACTATTGAACTTACAAGGAGCTTTAAATTCAAAGTCAGACACAACATCAAAGGAATTAAAATTAGAATCATACAAAAGATATAATAATGCACTGGATTTGGCATATAAGAACTATATAACTAGTGCTATTAATATGGTGAATAAAGCTTTAGAAATAAATCCTAAAGATATTGATATACTAAATCTTAGAGGTCTTTTAAAGCTATTAAAATGTGACTTTGCTAAGTCATTTGAGAGCTTTTATACAGCTTTATGTTATGAAAATAACCATATATCGAGAAAATATGTAAATCTAATTTCATCTGAAGATTTTAAAACATTTTTAGGAAGGTACAATCATTCTATAAGATTTATAAATGAAGAATTAAATTATGAGTCAATACATATTTTGGAGAATATAATTGAGGAAGAACCTGAACTAATAGAACCATATGTGATTTTATCTTTGTTGTATGATAAACTAGGCAATGTAAAGAAGAGAGAAGGATACTTAGATAAACTTAAAGAGTTAGATAAGGATAATCCAGTATTTGAAAAGAAAGAGGAAGAAAAAGAAGATACAAGTAAAAAAGAAGAAGTAAAAAAAGTTAAAAAGAAGAAAAATATTTTACCCTATATTATAGTTGTTTGTGTTTTAGTAGGTATGGGTGTATATTTGATTCAAAGTAAAAAGAGAATAGAAAATTTAAATAATCAAATAAGTAGTAAAGATGAAAAGCTAAATGAAACTGATAAAAAGCTGGGAGAAACAAATGAAAAATTAGAAAAAACGAATAAAGAGTTAAGTGAGGCTAAAAATAAAGAACCAGAAAGAGAGATAACTGTAGCTGATGAGGAAGATTTATACTATCAAGCTCTAGATTTAAAGAAAAATAAAGAATATGAAAAAGCCATAGATAATTTTAAAAGTGTAGTTTCTTCTGGGAAAACTAAAAAATATATTTCTGAATCAATATATCAATTAGCCATAACAAATAAGCTATTAGGAAATAAAGATGAAGCTATAAAATATTATAAAAAATATATAAATACTTATACTAAACATGACCAGTATTATGATGATTCATATTATGAGTTAGGGATGCTTTATTATGATAATGGTGATTTAAAAAATGCACAACAAACCTTCTATAGTTTAAGAAGTGAAGTTCCAGACAGCATGTATAACAATTCAAAAATAAAAGAGATTTTAAGTGAAAAATAGGTTTATATAGTTAAGTTTTTTGAAACAACCAAGTATGTATTTTATTAAATTAAAATAAAAATAAATTTAAAAGAGATTGTATCAAATTATAACTTTCTATTTGAAGAAAGATATTTGCTTGTTGAAAAAACTACAAATATGTGATTTGAAGCAATCTCTTTAGTTTTTGGAGGTGGAAAATGAAAGTTTTCAATCAGTTAGTAATAATTTTATGTATATGGGTCATAGGAGAGTATATAAGTTCCTTTATACAGGGAATTATACTTATTCCTGGAAGTATAGTTGGGATGCTATTATTATTCTTGCTACTACAACTTAAGGTATTAGATTTGAGTAGTATAGAAAATATAAGTGGATTTTTCCTTGATAATATGGCTATATTCTTTATCCCAGCAGGTGTGTCACTTATAAAATCATTAGACCTGATAAAGGAAAATGTACTAGTGCTTTTATTAGTCATATGCTTAAGCACACTAATAGTAATGTATGCCACTGGAGTTATAGTGGAAAAAATGATAAAAAAGAAGGAAGAAGGACAAAAAGATGTATAATGTATTACAAACGCCAGTGTTTGGTATAATAGTGACAATAGTATTTTTTAATTTAGGGAGATATATCCAACGAAAAACGAACAATCCTATATGTAATCCCATGTTAATTGCAATCGTAGGAATAATAGTGTTTTTAAGCATAACTAAAATTCCTTATGAGAACTACAAGATAGGAGCAGATAGTATAAATTTCTTTCTAGGTCCTGTTACAGTAGTACTTGCAGTTCCACTTTATAAGCAATTTGAATTATTTAAAAAGCATATGGTTGAAATTATTGTAGGTATAGGTTGTGGTATAGTAATTTCTTTTATATCTGTATTGATAATTGGTAAGATAGCTAATTCAGATGTAAGTATTATAAACTCTTTGATTCCAAAATCTATAACAACACCAATGGGAATATCTTTAGCAAATTCCTTAAATGGTATAGAGTCAATAACAGTTGTGGCTATAATTTTTACAGGTATCTTTGGTGGAATGGTTGCTTCTACAGTATTTAAACTTGGAAATATAAATCATCCAGTTGCTAAAGGAATTGCACTTGGAACGTCTGCACATGCTCTAGGGACTACAAAAGCTTTTGAACTTGGAGAAGTAGAAGGAGCTATGAGTGGTGTTTCTATTGGAGTATCTGGTACAATTACAGTAATATTAATTCCAATTATAATGAATTTTATATAAAAATAAAATTAAAATTAGTATTGTGGATACTTAAAACAAAATAAAATAAAAAAATTTTAAAATAAAAAGTGAATGAAAAAAATGCAAATAATGAAATAAAAAAATCATATACTGAAATTATGAAAACAAAAATTTCATTTAGCAATTAATTATGAACAGATAAATATTAAATTTGAATTTGCTAAGATAAGATAAATTACTGTAAAAATAGATATTTAGAAAAGAATACTATAAATTTACTATATTGCAAGTCAAACAATAAATAGTATCATATTGTGCTAGAAGGATTTTTATTTAAAGCATAAATGAGATGATTTGAACGTTTTTAAAGATTAAAATATAAAAAATTGCACTAGACATATATGAAAAAGATACTATAATAGATGATGTAATAGATGACAGTTCAAGAAATTATATAAAAATTTATTTGAAATATTATCTATTACATCAGGAATAATATAATATATGTAAAGATAAGTTTTTAAAATTCTAAAGATTTAGAAAGATTGAAGGGAGAAAGAAATGAGTGAAGTTAAGAATACCCTACAAAAACATCCAGTTTTAAGATATTCAACAATGTTATTTGGGATGTTGATGACATCTATAGGTATAAATGGGTTCTTAAGACCAGCACATCTGCTTAGTGGAGGTGCTACAGGTATAGCAACATCTATAAACTATTTGACAAATATAAATGTGGGTCTATTAACATTTTTAATCAATATCCCAATATTTATTTTAGGGTTCATATACCTTGAAAAAGAGTTTTGTATTTCAAGTTTAGTAAATATGATTGTATTTTCATTATTATTAGGTGCAACTCAGGAAATAAGTCAGATTATACCTATACATGATATATTACTCCAAAGTGTATATGGTGGGATACTATCTGGTTTAGGTGTTGGGGTTGTATTTAGAACTAGGTCTTCCCAAGGTGGTACAGATATAATAGCTGCAATACTAAAAATTAAGAAGAACATAGAAATGAAAGATACTGCTTTAGCAATAAATGGATTAATAGTACTTACAGGAAGTTTCTTATTTGGATTAGATTTAGCATTATATACTCTTATAGGTTTATTTCTAAATGCGTATTCAATGAGCTTCATTAAAGATGCAATGAATTATCAAAAATCTGTTATGGTAATGTCAAATGAAGTCGATTTAATAGCAGAAGATATAATGAAGAGTTTAGTTAGGGGTGTAACTTTTTTAGATGCAGAAGGTGCATATACTCATCAAAAAAAGAAAATTATATATACAATAGTTTCATCAAATGAGATACCAAAGATAAAAGATATAGCTTTGAAGTATGATAAAAAGGCTTTTATATCTGTAAATGATGTCACAGAGGTAAAAGGAAGAGGATTTAAAGCAAAAGATTTATAGGGAATTTTATAGGCTGAGAGCTATAATATATAAATTTATATTATGGCTCTCAGCCTATTTAAATTTAATAGGTGGAAGATAAAGATTTTATTAATGATTTGTGTATCACTTTAAAAGATGCTATTTTAAAATTAAAATTGAAAAAATTACTTAATGTGTAGAAAACATGACCACTATTAGGATATAATAAATTTAATGGATTTAGTAAAATATCTAGTAATAACGTTGGAGGAATGGCATTATGAATTTATCTAAAGAATATGTTAATTTGTATGATAATTATTTGAAATATATAAATGAAGTAAATAAAGAGATTAAAAGTATAAAGAACATGAAAAAACGTGTTTTAAAAAAGGGAGATTTTGCTCCAGAAAATGAAGTATTAGAATTAGAAGGAAAAACAATTCGTGATATAGATGAAGTAGATACAAAAAAACCAAAAAATAAAATATATAAATTTTCAAATGGGGATGTATATGTAGGTAAGTTTTTAGAGGGAAAGATGGAAGGTCAAGGCTCTTATACTTTTTTTGTAGATGAAGGAACAGAAATGGAGTACATAGGAGAGTTTAAACAAGATAAAAAAAATGGAAAAGGAAGTTTTGTATTTTCAAATGGAAATGAATATATAGGTAATTTTGAAGAAGATACAATGAATGGTATTGGAAATATGCTCTATAATAGCAAAGATGAGTATATTGGAACTTGGAAAAATGGTAAGAAGGATGGGAAAGGTATTTACAAGTGGAGTGATGGATGCATATATGCAGGTGAATTTAAAGGTGGAAAGATGGAAGGATATGGTATTTGTTACAATAGTGAAGGAGAAATACTTTATGAAGGAGAATGGAAGAACAATTTGATTCATGGTAAAGGGACTTATATATGGGAAAAAGGCAAGAAATATGTAGGTGAATTTATGCATGGAAAAAAACATGGGCAAGGAACTTTTTATCTAAATAATGAATTGGTTTATGAAGGGACTTGGAAATTTGATAAACCATCCATTTTTGATAGAACATTAGATGAAATATTTTCTTTAAGACTGTAGCTTTATCTATTAGTAGGTAAAGCTTTTTTATAATACTTAGTAAATTTGAATAGGTATGAATGTTATTTATTAGTATATATTATCAGTATTAGTATAATAAATGAATATTAAAAAATTTTAATTCGATTTTATGAAGGAGGGATATATTGAAGAAATTAATTGCATTAGTGTTGGTAATACTTATTGTTTTATTTTATAGTCCTGAATTGTTAGAGGAAGTATATGATTTAAAAGAAAAAATTTCTCAAAGTGAAATATGGAATGAATTTTTAGACAAGATAAATATAGGTGACAATTCAAAAAAAGATAAAAAAGAAAAAAATCAAAATTTACAATTGAATAATACTGAAAATGAAAATCTAGATGAATCAGATATAAAGAGTTTTGAAAAAATAAGTCTGGGAGACAATTTAAATCAAGTATTATCAAGTATTGGGAAACCTGGAAGAATTGATACTAGTGAGTATGGCTTTGATTGGTATGTATATAATCAATATGGAAAAGAATTTGCAATGGTTGGTGTTGAAAATAATGAGGTAGTAGCACTTTACAGTAATTCTATGAATTCATGTGAAAACCAAGATATAAAAATAAATCAAGATAGGCAAACAGTGAGAACTAAGATTACACCATTAAAATATAAGAGAAAAGGAAATACTAGATATATAATAAACTCAGAAAATCAATATGATATAATAAGTAAAGAAGGCAAGTATATTACAATTTTCTACGATATTCATGAAAAAAATAGAGTTTGTTCATATTTAATAATTGATAAAAGTACTGAAGATGAGTTTAAAGAATTATATCCAGATGATAGAGAAGAGCTTAAAAAATGTTTTGAACTAGAAGTTATAGACCTTGTAAATAGTGTTAGGAATCAAAGAGGATTAAATTCACTAATATACAGTGAACAAGCTACTTTGAGTTCAAGAAAGCATAGTGAAGATATGAGAGATAATAATTTTTTTGACCATATAAATAAAAATAATGAAACTCCATTTGATAGAATGAAAAGGGAGGGAATCGTATATACTTCGGCTGGGGAAAACATAGCAGCGGGGCAAATTAACGCAATATATGCACATGAAGCTTGGATGAATTCTGAAGGACATAGAAAAAATATTTTGGGGAATTATAATAATATTGGAGTTGGAGTAATATTTGGAGGAAGCTATAAAACATATTACACTCAAAATTTTTATAAATAACTAAAATGTTTGAAAGGAAGTTTAAAAATGACACCATGGAAAAAGAGGACAACATATAAGTGTTTAGTAGCGATAGTCTTGTTTTGTGGAATAATACTAGTATCTAATTTTGGTAAGGTCTCTGCTTTGATGACAGATACTAATGGAAATGTTTTAATTAAGCATGGTTCAAGGGAAAAAAAGTTAATAGCAATTACCTTTGATGATGGACCACATCCAAAAGAAACTAGCCAAGTTTTAGATGTATTAAAGAAATACAATGTAAAAGCTACTTTTTTTATAGCTGGTAAACATGCTCAATGGTATAAAGAACCATTAGTGAGAGCTAGTAAAGAAGGGCATGAAATAGGAAATCACACTTTTAATCACCCTGATATAAGTAATTTAAGTTCTAATCAGATAGAAGAGGAGATTGTTAAGTGTGAAGATATCTTAAAAGAAGTGACTGGAAAGAAACCTACATTATTTAGACCACCATTTGGAAGTTATAGAGAAAAAGACTTAGTAGAAATTGCAAAAAAGCATGACTATAAAGTTGTTTTATGGACAGGTGTAGATGTGAAGGACTGGAAAAATCCTGGAGCTAACAGTATTGCTGATAAAATAATTAATAAAGTACAAAATGGAGATATAATACTTTTACACGATTATGCAACTAATGATACAGTTGAAGCTTTAGATATGTTTATCCCAAAAATGATGGAAAAAGGCTTTAAATTCGTAACAGTTTCTGAGTTAATAAAATAATTTTTAGGGGGGGATTTTAGTATGATTCTAATGATAGACAATTATGATTCTTTTGTGTATAACCTAGTACAATACATAGAAGAATTAGGGGAAATAGTCGTAGTAAAGAGAAATAATGAAATCAAAATAAGTGATATTGAAGAACTTAATCCAGAGGTAATTGTATTATCTCCAGGACCATGTTCTCCAAAAGAAGCTGGTGTTTGCATAGATATTGTTAACTATTTTAAAGGGAAAAAGCCTATACTAGGAATTTGTTTGGGTCACCAAACTATTGGACATGTTTTTGGAGGAGATATTATAAAGGCACAGCAACCTGTACATGGAAAGGTGCATAGTATAAACCATATTAATAAAGGGGTTTTTAGTGGTCTTAAGAATCCTTTGAATGTCACTAGGTATCATTCACTAATAATTGATTCTAATAAAGTTCCTGAAGAACTAGAAGTTACAGCAACAACTGATAAAGGTGAAATAATGGGAATTAGACATAAAAAATACTTAATAGAAGGAGTACAATTTCATCCAGAAGCTATTTTATCAGAGTATGGTCATGAGATGCTGAAAAACTTTATAACAGAAGCTAGAGAAAGGATACATATGTAATATGATAAGAGAGATAAACACTAAACTTAATTCTTTTGAGATATTTACTATTTTTAGAAACGAACATGACAGTTTTATATTAGACAGTGCTATGGATAAAGAAAAATTAGGAAGATATTCTTTTATAAGTAGTAAGCCATTTAAGGTATTAAAATATAAAGATACTGACGAAAATCCATTAGAATTTTTAAAAGAAGAACTAAATAAATATAGAGCTAAAAATGATACTAACCTTCCATTTATAGGAGGAGCTGTAGGATATTTGTCTTATGATTTAGGTAATTATATGGAAGAATTGCCTAGAAGTGCTATAGATGATATTGGGATGCCTGATATGTATTTTGGTTTGTACAATCATGTAATAGTTGTAGACCATCTTATGGAAAAAACTTACATAGCCACTCCAAATATAGATATGAAATTAGAAGAAAAGATAGTTGATGACATCGAACAAAAAATACTAAAAGAAGAAGAAAAAGGCATAGATAATATATGTTATCAAGAAAAAGAAGTTAAACCTATAAGACTTAAATCTAATTTCACAAAGAAAGAATTTAAAAATGCAGTTCAAAATGTTAGAGAGTACATAAGACAAGGGGATATATACCAAGCAAACTTAACACAAAGGTTCAGTGGAGAAACAGAACTTACAAGCTTTGAACTATACAGAGATTTAAGAAGATTTAGTCCAGCACCATTTGGAGCATTTTTAAACTTTGATGATGTACATATATTATCAAACTCTCCAGAAAGATTTATAAGATGTATTGATAAGAAAATAGAAACTAGACCAATAAAAGGTACTCGTCCAAGAGGTAAGGATAGGGAAGAAGACTTAAAGCTTCAACAAGAACTTAAAAATAGTGAAAAAGATAGAGCTGAATTACTTATGATAGTGGACTTAGAAAGAAATGATATTGGTAGAATATCTAAAACAGGAAGTGTAAAAGTTCCAGAACTATTTGTAATTGAACCATATGCAAATGTAAATCACTTAGTTTCAACAGTTGTAGGTGAATTAAAAGACGATAAGGATGCTACTGATATAATAAAAGCTACTTTTCCAGGTGGTTCTATAACAGGAGCACCTAAGATTAGAGCAATGGAAATTATAGATGAATTGGAGCCAACACAAAGAAGTGTATATACTGGTTCAATAGGTTATATAGGTTTTAATGGTGATATGGATTTTAATATAGCAATTAGAACAATAATAAAAGATGATAGAAAGGTTTATTTCCAAGTTGGAGGAGGAATGACTTGGGATTCTGACCCAGATGAAGAATATCAAGAAACAATGGATAAAGCAAAATCTATAATGAAGGCTTTGAGGGGTTATTATGAAGAATAATGTAGGTTTTGATAGCAGTTTAAGTAAGTTTGGAATTGGTTTATTTGAAACTATTAAAGTTGAACATGGTATAGCAATAGATTTAAATCTTCATATAGAAAGAATGCTTAATTCAATAAGGTGTTTAGAACTAGATATAAAGCATGAAAAAGACTTCTTGATAAATGAGATTAATACATATATAAAAAAAGAAACTATTGTTGATAAAGCACTTAGAATTACTGTTTTTGATAAAGGTTATAATATATCTATCAGAGATATCCCATATAATCAAGAAACATATGAAAATGGCTTTAAGTTAACTGTCTCACCAATCATTAGAGGAGATAGTTTGATTCATAGACATAAAACTACAAATTATTTTGAAAATATATATACTAAAAATTTTGCAAATAAAGATGGTTATGATGATGGTATATTTGTAAATTCAGTGGGTGTAATCTTAGAATGCTCTATGAGTAATATATTTTTTATAAAAGAAGAAATAGTATACACTCCTAGTGGTAAATTACCAATATTAAATGGAATAATAAAAAAGAGGATTATAAATATTTGTGACGAATTACATATAGAGTTGGTAGAAAATGAAATTAATATATCAGAAATTAGTAGTTTTGATTTTGTTTTTGTCACAAATAGTCTTATGGGAGCTATGAAAGTTACAGAAATTGACAAAATAAAATTTTATGAAAAAAATGCTATTTTCGATAAAATAGTAGAATATTTAAAGTAAATTAAAATATTAACAATTTGTTGGAGATAAGAAATGATAAGTTGTGTTTATAAGGTATATAGTGAAGAGATAACAACGATAATAGAAAATCCAAATACTTTAGCAGTATTTTTGGTTGGTTCTAGTAAAGACTTAGATTTTACTCTTCACGATGTAGAAATAAATGATATTGATATATTCGTTTTTGTAAAAAAAGGGGAAAAACAAGAGCGAGTACTGTTTGAAAAAGAGGGAATAGAATTTGACATAAACTATTTTTCAAGAGATGGTGTAAAAAAATTATTATCAGATAGAGAGTATTTCTTTATTAAAGAGATGAAGGATGCTAAAGTTCTATTTGATAAAGAGAAGATATCAAAGAATATAAAGGATATAAGTAGGGATATTTACCTAAAAGGGCCTAAAAAAATGTCACTGGAAGAAAAGTCTTTTTTAAAACAAGATATTGGGGGAAAAATATCAAATTTAAAAAATAAAGAAAAATTTGATGCTTTTGAATATCATTTTTTGACGAATTTATATTTAAAAGATATAATAATTGGGTACTTTAATATAAATGATAATTGGGTACCAAAAGATAAAAAATTGCTAAAAGTTTTGGAAAAAGAAAATAATGAGCTTTTTGAACTAGTATCAAAGGTAAGTGAAAGTTATGACTATCAAAAACTTTTAGATGTGTATAATTATATTTTTAAAGAAATTGAGACAAAAGAGATTATAAAACTAATCTTCTAGTCACAAATCAATGGGGGGAGTTTAAATGAATAAAGTTGATAAAGAAAAGATACAACATGCAGTAAGGGAAATATTGGAGGCAATTGGAGAAGACCCAGATAGAGAAGGTCTAATTGAGACTCCAAATAGAGTTGCTAGAATGTATGAAGAGATATTTTCAGGTCTTGCTGAAGAACCAAGAGACCATTTAAAAGTTCTTTTTGCAGATGAGAAACATGAAGAATTAGTCTTGGTAAAAGATATTCCATTCTATTCATGTTGTGAACATCACTTAGTTCCTTTTTTTGGAAAAGCTCATATTGCTTATTTACCAAAAGGAGGAAGACTTACAGGTCTTTCTAAACTTGCTAGAGTAATAGATACATTGGCAAAAAGACCACAATTACAAGAAAGAATTACTAAAAATGCTGCAGATATAATAATGGAAGAATTACAGCCTTATGGTGTTTTAGTTGTAGTGGAAGCAGAGCATATGTGTATGACAATGAGGGGTGTGAAAAAGCCAGGTTCAAAAACTGTTACATCAGCAGTAAGAGGTATATTTGAAAAGGATATTGCATCTAGAGCTGAGGCGATGAGTCTTATTACTATGAAATAGTAGTTGTTGTAGATATAATCATTTGTTGAGATATAAAATTTAATTTAAGGGAGTGTCA
This sequence comes from Clostridioides sp. GD02377, assembly GCF_045899875.1. NCBI lineage: Bacteria > Bacillati > Bacillota > Clostridia > Peptostreptococcales > Peptostreptococcaceae > Clostridioides > Clostridioides sp. GD02377. The sequence continues at coordinate 200,379 of NZ_JBJODA010000004.1, read as the reverse complement.
GTAATTGTGTTTGATTATGGTAAAAGAACTTATATAATGGGAATATTAAATGTAACTCCAGATAGTTTTTCAGATGGAGGAGATTTTAATAACTTAGACATAGCAATAAAACACGCAAAAGATATGGTTGACCAAGGCGCTGATATAATAGACTTAGGAGGAGAATCTACACGTCCAGGTCATAGTTATGTAGACTCAGATGAAGAACTAAGAAGAGTAATCCCTGTAATAAAAAAACTTAAACAAGAATTAGATATACCAATATCAATAGATACTTATAAGGCAGATGTTGCAGAAGAAGCACTAAAATTAGGTGTTACTATGGTAAATGATGTTTGGGGTCTTAGAAAAGATAAAAATATGGCCTCTGTAATAGGTAAATATGATGCAGAAGTATGTATAATGCACAATCAAGATGGGACAAAATATGAAAAAGATATAATGGAGTCAATAAAGGACTTTTTTGAAGAAAGCATAGAAATGGCAATTAGCTGTGGAGTAAAAAAAGAAAAAATAGTACTTGACCCAGGAATAGGATTTGGTAAGGATTTTGAACAGAATATAGAAGTATTAAGAAGGTTAGGCGAATTGAAAGACTTAAGCTATCCTATTTTACTTGGCACATCTAGAAAATCGGTAATAGGTAAGGTCCTTCCAGTTGAACCAAAAAAAAGATTGGAAGGTACAATAGCTACTACTGTACTAGGTATAAGAGATGGTGTAGATATAGTTAGAGTACACGATGTTTATGAAAACTTAATGGCAGCTAGAATGACTGATGCAATATATAGAAAGTAGGTATAATATAATGGATAAAATATTACTTAGTAATCTAGGATTCTATGGATATCATGGTGTGCTTAAAGAAGAAAATTTTCTAGGTCAGAAATTTTTTATCGACATGGAGCTTTATGTTGATTCAAGAGAGGCTGGACTTAGTGATGATATAAATAAATCTGTAAACTATGCTGAGGTTTACAGTGTTGTTAAGGATATTACTGAAAATAAACAATTTAATCTTTTGGAGGCTTTAGCAGAAAATATTGCAGAAGAGGTCTTAAATAAATTTGTGCTTATAAATGGAGTCATGGTTAGGGTTAGAAAACCAGAAGCTCCTGTGAATGGAATTTATGACTATTTTGGTGTTGAGATAAGGAGAACAAGAGATGAATAAGGCTTATTTGGGAATAGGTACTAATATGGGGGATAGATTTAATAATTTATCAGAGGCATGTGAGCTTTTAAGAAATAGTGAATCTATCTATAATGTAAAAGAATCAGGATTATATGAAACAAAACCATGGGGATATACAGAACAAGCAGATTTTCTAAATATGTGTGTAGAAATAGAAACAGAGTTTGAACCATATGAGTTGTTAGAATATTGTCAAAAAATAGAGAGAGAACTACACAGAGAGAGAATAGTACGCTGGGGTCCAAGAACTATAGATGTAGATATACTATTTTTTAATGATGTAGTCTCTACTGACGAAAAACTATTAATACCTCATCCAAGGATTCAAGACAGAGCTTTCGTTTTGATACCACTTATGGATTTAAATGAAGAACTTCTAATAAATGAAAAATCAATAAAAGAACATTTAAACCTCCTATCTGCTGAAGAAAGAGAAGAAGTAAAGGAGCTTGTAGGTTATGAAAGAAAACCTATTTAATGGTAATTCAAAAATAGAGATAAAAACAAATAATAAAGAGATAGTTGTAAAAAAAGACAAACTTATAATAGCTGGACCATGTGCAATAGAGAGTTATGAGCAACTTTTAATGACTGCTAAATTTGTAAAAAGTCATGGTGCAAATATTTTAAGAGGTGGAGCATATAAGCCAAGAACATCACCAAACTCATTTCAAGGATTAAAAAAAGAAGGTCTTGAAATATTAAAAGCAGTCAAAAAAGAGGTTGGCATAGCTGTTATTACAGAACTTATGGATGTAAGAGATATGGACGACCTGTATAGTATAAGTGATATAATTCAAATTGGCTCAAGAAATATGCAAAACTTTACACTTTTAAGTGAAGTAGGAAGACAAAACAAACCTGTTATGTTAAAAAGAGGAATAGCATCGACAATTACTGAATGGATAGGTGCTGCAGAATATATAGCAATAGAAGGAAATAGCAATATTATAATGTGTGAGAGAGGTATAAGAACATATAATGATTATACTAGAAATACATTAGATTTAGCTGCTGTACCTATTATCCAAAAAGAAACAGGTCTTCCTGTTGTGGTAGATCCAAGTCATGCTACTGGAATTAGATACTTGATAAAACCTATGTCAATGGCATCACTTGCATGTGGAGCTGATGGAATAATGGTAGAAGTGCACCCTGACCCAGAAAATGCTCTATCAGATGGTGCCCAATCTCTTTGTTTTGATGAGTTTGAAGATTTAATGGAATCAATTAAGAATTATTAAAAGAGGCAAAAGCCTCTTTTTTATTCGTAATGGTTATTGATACGAATTTACAGGTTATATATAATTTAATAGTTAGACCATTTGATATAAATAAAGACTTAATATTGATATAATTAATATAAAAAATAAAAATTTTTTGATTAATAAGAAGGATATCAATAAAAAAAGTCGAATTCTGTATATTGAGTGATTGACAAATTTAGAATATAGTGTAGAATAGAAATGTTAACACAAAAAATTACACCAGAAGGTGATAATATGAATGATATAAAAGACATTATTGAAGAAATAAAGGCTAGATGTGATATAGCAAGTATAATATCTGAATATATGAATATAAAACAATCTGGAGCTAATTATAAAGGATTATGTCCATTTCATGGTGAAAAGACACCATCTTTTTATATAAACACATCAAAACAAATTTATAAATGTTTTGGATGTGGAGAAGGTGGAGATGTAATAAATTTCGTCATGAAAATGGAAAATTTGGATTTTATGGATGCTGTAAAAATTTTAGCAAATAAATGTGGTATAGAAATTAACACTAACATGAATGAAGAGACTAGAATTAAAATAGAAAAATCTAAAAAATTCCAAGATATTCACACAGAAGCTGCTAGATTTTATCTTTCAAACTTGTTGGGAAGTAAAAATCTTGGGTATGAATATCTAAGAATAAGAGGACTAGATGATAAAATTATTAAGAAATTTGGTTTAGGATTTTCTTTAGATTCATGGAATTCACTTATGAATACTTTAATCAGTAAAGGATATAAAAAACAAGATTTATTGGAGTGCGGTCTAATTGCAAAAAACAGAGATGGAACTAATTGCTATGATAAATTTAGAAATAGAGTTATGTTTCCTATATTCGATTATAGAGGAAATATAATAGGATTTGGGGGAAGAGTATTAGATGATTCTTTGCCAAAATACTTAAATTCTCCAGACACAATAATTTTTAATAAAAAACAGAACTTATATGGATTAAACTTTGCTAGAAAAAATTTAGAGAGTAAAACTATAGTCTTAGTTGAAGGATATATGGATTTAATTTCGCTTTATCAGTATGGCATAAGAAATGTAGTAGCAACCCTTGGAACAGCCTTGACTGAACAACAAGGCATTTTAATAAAGAGATATGCGGACACTGCTATTATATCTTATGATTCTGATGAACCAGGAATAAAAGCAACTTTAAGAGCTATGGATATACTTACTAAATTAGGTATTAATGTAAAAGTATTGGATTTAAAAGATGCTAAAGACCCAGATGAATTTGTAAGAAAATATGGACTTAATGATTATAAAAAAGCTATGGATGTTTCTACTCACTACATAAAATATAAAATAGATCATCTTAAAAAAGAATTTAATATTCAAAAAGATGAAGAACGAGTGAAGTTCGCAAAAGAAGCTTCTAAGATTATAAAACAATTGACAAGTCCTGTTGAAATTGATTTTTATACAAAGTATTTAAGCAATCAAATAGATATTAATGTCGAGTCTATAAAGAGAGAAGTGTATGGTAAAAATTATAATAAGCCATATAACAACAAAAATCAAAAGAAAGCAGAAGAAAAAATAATTGAAAAAGTCGAAGTCAGACAAGATGGAAAACAATTAGTTGAAGAGACTCTAATAAAAATAATGTTAGAAGATAAAAAAATTAGAGAAATAGCGTTACTAAAAGTAGAAGAAAGTGATTTTTTATTGAAAGAAAGTAAAGAAATTTTAAATTACATGATTAAAAATCAAGAATTGGACAAAATAACTATTGACAAATTGAAAAGTTTAAACATATCCGAAGAATACTTAAAAGAATTAAATTCAATTTCTTTGAATAGTATAAACTTAGAGAACACAAAAGAAATAGAAGGAATAGTAACAAATATCAGAAAAAATTCATTAGAAGAACAAATTAACAGCTTGTTGAGAGAGCAACAAGAATTAGAAAATAATAATGATATGAAAGAGGTAGATGGTAGAGTTATGGAAATTGCTTTAAAAATAGTTGATATAAATAAAATTTTAAAGAGCTTGTAGAGAAAGGAGGTTTGAGTGTGGAAAATAAATCGAATAAAAAAGAGTTAAAAAAAGTTACTGCTAAGACATTAATAGAAAAAGGAAAAAAGCAAGGTTCATTAACACTTGCAGAGATAATGGAAGCTTTTTCAGAGACTGAACTTGATAAGGACCAAGTAGAGAATCTTTATGAGACTTTAGGAAATCTGGGAATAGAAATAACAGAAACAAAAAATTATAAAGCTGATATAGATTTTTCGACTACTGATGATGATTTAAGTATTAGCAACCTGGATGAAGATACAGAAGCGATTTCACATGAAGACTCTTCTGCAATAGAAATAGAAACTGTGGATTTATCTTTACCAAAAGGGATAAGTATAGATGACCCTGTTAGAATGTACCTAAAAGAAATAGGAAAAATTCCTCTACTTAAACCACATGAAGAAGTTGAATTTGCTAGGAGAATGCACGAAGGTGATGAGATAGCGAAACAAAGGTTAGTTGAGGCAAACTTAAGATTGGTTGTAAGTATAGCAAAAAGATATGTAGGAAGAGGTATGCTTTTCTTAGATTTAATACAAGAGGGAAATTTAGGTCTTATAAAAGCAGTCGAAAAATTTGACTATACAAAAGGATATAAGTTTAGTACTTATGCAACATGGTGGATAAGACAAGCCATAACACGTGCCATTGCAGACCAAGCTAGAACTATAAGAATACCAGTTCATATGGTAGAGACTATAAATAAGCTAATAAGAGTATCAAGACAACTACTTCAAGAACTTGGAAGAGACCCAAAACCAGAAGAAATTGCAAAAGAAATGGAAATGACAGAAGATAAAGTAAGAGAAATAATGAAAATAGCTCAAGACCCTGTGTCTTTAGAAACACCAATAGGAGAAGAAGAAGATAGTCATTTAGGAGACTTTATTCCAGATGATGATGCTCCAGCCCCAGCAGAGGCAGCAGCATATTCTTTACTAAAAGAACAAATAGAAGATGTACTTGGCTCATTAAATGATAGAGAGCAAAAAGTATTAAAACTTAGATTTGGCCTTGAAGATGGTAGAGCTAGGACTCTTGAAGAAGTTGGAAAAGAGTTTGATGTAACTAGGGAAAGAATAAGACAGATAGAAGCAAAAGCACTAAGAAAATTAAGACATCCAAGTAGATCAAAAAAACTTAGAGATTATTTAGATTAAAAAGATACATCATTAATGTTTTTGTTATAAAGGCCATGGGATAAGTGATATCTCATGGCTATTTTGTAGTAGAGATTTAATTTTATTTTTTATAATAACCTTAATTTAATGATTATAATTTAATATAAAGACTATAAATGAAGGCAATTGAAAGGAGATATATATTTGAAATTAACAGATAGATTATTAAAAATAGCATCATTGGTATCAGATGGTAAAAAAATAGCTGACATAGGAACTGACCATGGATATATACCAGTATATTTGTTAAAAGAGGGAAGAGTACCATTTGCAGTATTGGCAGATGTTAATAAAGGGCCTCTTGACAATGCACATAAAGAGGTCATACAGAACAATCTTTTAGATAAGGTTGATTTACGACTGGGTTCTGGTATAGAGGTTCTTGAAGTAGGAGAAATAGAAGAAATAATAATTGCTGGTATGGGTGGAATTTTGATAAGTGAACTTCTTGAAGCTAAAAAACAAGTGGCGCATAATGTAGAAAAATTGATACTACAACCTATGCAAGCACAAGAAGAACTCAGACGTTATCTTTTAAATAATGGTTATGAAATCTCAGAAGAAGTTTTGGTGAGAGAAGATTTTAGGATATATGAAATAATAGTTGCCAAATACACAGGTAAAAATACTATAATAGAAGATGAGATATATTTTGAAACTGGAATAAAACTTTTAGAAAATAAGAACTCTCTTTTTAATGAATTTATAGAAAAAAAGATAAAGACATATAGTGCTATAGTTAATAACCTAGAAGGAAAGAATGGGGAAGCAATAGACAAGAAGAGAGAAGATAGTAAGACTGCAATAAAAAAACTTGAAAATTTAATAAAATAAATTGGAGGCATATATGTTATTAAAGAGTCTAACTAGAAAAATTGAAAAAAAGTATCCTCTAAACTTAGCTGAGGATTGGGACAATGTAGGTCTTATAGTTGGAGATTTTGATATGGATGTAAAAAAAGTATTAGTATCTTTGGAAGCTAATGAAAATGTTATTGATGAAGCCATCTCAAAAAACATAGATTTAATTGTGACACATCATCCTTTTATATTTGGGAAAATTAATAAGATTAATAGTGCAGATTTAAAAGGTAGGCTTATACAAAAACTTATTAAAAATGATATAGCACTTTATTCTATGCATACCAACTTTGACATAGCATTTGGTGGTCTAAATGACTATTTTATGGAGATTATGGAATTTGGTAACTCAAAGGTTTTAGATGTGACTGAAAGCGAGACTTTATATAAACTTGCAGTATATGTACCATGTAATTATTCAGATGAATTGAAAAGAGTTTTAAGTAATTCAGGAGCAGGTCATATAGGAAATTATAGTGATTGTGCATTTTCAATAGAAGGTGAAGGACAGTTTAAGCCATTAGAAGGCTCCAATCCGTTTCTTGGAAGCATAAATGATATAGAAGTTGTAAATGAGGTTAAAATTGAAACTGTAGTGCCACAGAAGCTTTTAGGTGGGGTAATAAGTTCTATGTTGGATGCACATCCTTATGAAGAAGTAGCATATGATTTGTACAAGTTAGAAAATAAAGGGAAGACATTTGGTCTAGGTAGAGTTAGTAGACTTGATGAAAGTATGACATTAGAAGACCTTTCAAATAAAATAAAAGAAAAATTAAATATGAAACATATCAGGGTAGTTGGAAACCTCAATACAAATATAACCAAAGTAGCAGTTGTAACAGGAGCTGGTTCTGAGTTTGTAAAAAAAGCTAAGAGACAAGGTGCAGAAGTATTAATAACTGGAGATGTAAAGTATCATGAAGCACAAGATGCACTTGATATTGGAATGTGTATAGTAGATTGTGGTCATTTTGATACAGAAGATATATTCAAAGATGTCATGAAGAGATTTTTGAGAGACTTTAATGAAATTGAAGTAATAAAAAGTGATGTATATTTGAATCCATTTAGTATTATTTAGTAGTATTTAATTATAAAAATACTATATAAAAAATAAATTTGAATTTACTTAGGGGGATAAAGATGAAAGCAGCAGTAATTTTTCATAGTGTTTGTGGGAGTACATATTTATTAGCAAGAACATATAAAGAAGTGCTTGAAGAAATGGATATAGAAGTAGATATGTTTAAAGTAAGTGACGAAGTTGCAAAAACACTTCTTCAATATTATTTAATAAATTCTAAAGAATATAAAGACGAGTTTGAAAGTGTAAATATAATTAAATCTGGAAAAGAATTGCTAGACTATGATGCTATATTTATGGGTTCGCCAACATATTATGGAAATGTATCTGGACCAATGAAGATGTTTATGGATAGTTTTTCTGATATTTGGGTAGGTGCTCCTTTGAGTGGGAAAATATTTGGTTGTTTTGCCACAGCAGGTTCACAACATGGAGGAGGAGAGCTATCTTTGCAAGCAATGAATATATTTGCTCAACATATGGGAATGACTCTTTTATCAGTTCCATGTACAGTAAGAGGAGGACATCCAGCATATGGAATACTACATATAGCAGGTGATAACTCTGATATAAGACCAAATGATGATGTTAAGCTGGGGATAAGAGATTATCTAAAAAGAATTAGTCTATAAGAATGTCAAAAGAAAGTGCCTAAAAGTGGCTATATAGCTACTTTTAGGTATTTTAATATGTTATTATAAACGTGAAGCTTTGCCAGAAATATGGTCGATTTCTATTTTAACTACAGTTGTTAAATTTATGTCTTTCTCTATATATTTCATTCCCTCTTCAAAAAATCCTTTAGAATATTTTTTTATGATTTCTACAAGAGCATTTTTCTTTTCTTCATCTTCTACAGTTGAAGCTTTTCCAAACACTATAGCACTAGAATATGTAGTACTAAATTTGTCTGGAATAACATTTTCATTAGCAACTACTAAAAAAGAAACTTTGTTGTTTTTTGATATATTATCTAATTTATGACCATTTCTTGCACAATGGAAGTAAATAGAATCATTAAGATACACATAGTTTACAGCTACTCCATAAGGATAGCCATTTTCAGATATAGTGGAAAAAGTACCAAATTCACCATTCTTTAACACTTCTACAGTATCTCCTTTTGTCATTTCTCTCTTTTTTAATCTCATTTCTCTAAACATATTATCATCCTTTCTAATTTTGATTATTAAATTAAATTTTAAAACATTTACAAAGATTATGCTATGCTTTTTACAAATTTAAAATAAAATAAAAATTAGAGTTGACAATTATAAAAATTTAGAATATTATAATAGCAACAGCAAATTAAAAATCCTATGACAAGGAAGAGTAATTATGTTTAGCTTCAAGATAGAGAGCTGAGGATGGTGGAATCTTAGCAAGAAGGAATATAGTGAATGGACCTTAGAGGAATGAATTGAAATCATATTATTATGAGAGTAGACTTTATCGTCAGTCGCACGTTACAGCGAATAAGGTATGTAAGTACCTGATAATGAGATGTATAAGAAATAAGTTTATGTTTATTTTTTATATAATTTAGGTGGCAACGCGGATAATCTCCGTCCTATTAATTTAGGACGGAGTTTTTTATTTTACAAAAATTTCAAAATAAAAATATATAAATGAGATAAAAGGTGGTGAAAAAGATGTTATGAACTCTCAAAGCTAATGAAAATGATTTAGAAAATTGGCAAAGAAATAAAATAAATATTAATAAAATTAGGGGGAATTATTACAATGAAATCAAATACAAAAAAATTAACTTTAAATGCTATACTCTTAGCTATGGGATTATTAATACATCAACTTACACCTGCTATAGGACTTCCAATGCAACCAGATATATCTCTAGCAATGATGTTTATAATAATGATATTGAACAAAGATGATTATAAAATTTGTCTAGTGGCAGGAATTGTGACAGGAATATTTGCAGCATTAACAACTAAATTTCCAGGAGGTCAAGTTCCAAATATACTTGATAAAACTGTTACAATAAATATAATGTTCATGATAATGTATATAATTTATAAATTACCATTTATGAAAAACTTAAGTAATAAAAAGCAAGACTTAATAGTAGCTACAATAATCTTTCCAATAGGAACTATTGTGAGTGGAACTACATTTTTATTGTTTGCTCAAGTAATAGTAGGTCTTCCTGGAGGTTCATTTATAGCATTGTTTATGGTTGCAGTAGTACCAGCAATACTAATAAATCTGATAGCTGGTTTACTGTTATTTAAGGTAGTAAGCATGTCTATAAGAAGGGTAAGTTATCAAGGTTAAATATTATTGCTTACAATGATATTATAAAAAAATAGTATTTTAAAGAATAAAATAATAAAGAGGTATTAAGTTATAATACTTAAGACCTCTTTAAAGTTAAATTTTAACTATGCTAAAGAAATATTCTATACATGGTAAGGAGATAGTAAAGAATGTATCTTTAAAGTCTCAACCAAACAGCAAAATTTATCCAACAAACATACAATTAAGGCCTCTTTGTATCTAGGAGGCGTAATTGTAAGTGGCCACATATGTTTTAAAATTATGTCTGTTTCCATTTCATTTATTTGAAAAAATAAATTCGCATTTTTTAATGCTTCTTTAGGATGAGTAAATCCGTGTAATCCTTTTCTATCCCCTTTGTAATGCCAGTCATAAAGGAAAAAGTCATGTAATAAAGCTCCTCTAATAACACTTTGAATATCAACATTTAGATGCAATTTTTTACATAATAGATAACTATAATATGCTACTGACAAACTATGTTCAAGACATGAAACATCGCCGTGATGAGGAAATGTTCTCATAAGTTGTACTTGTTCTGAAGAAAGTATTTCAGAAGCACATTCATTAAAGTATTTGATTTCAGCTTTTGACAACATTATGCAAATCTCCATTCCTAGTAAAATATAAATACTATATTTCAATGATAATATGAAATATTTCTTATCCTACAAAATATAATACCCAATAATACAAGTAAGATACCTTTTATGGTATTTAAAGTAAAAGAGATTTTATTAGGCTAAACAATGAAAAAATTAAAAGTAAAGCTATAGCAATATATATTATTTTTCCTATAGGATTTCCAAAATTTACAGTATAACCAATACCAAATCTCTTATCAACCATTAATGATGGGTCGTTTGGATTATTGTATATGATGCCTGCTATCCAATGTTTTTCATCATCTTCTGGAGAATAAGAAGAGCTAGACTTTAAATTTGGAGACTTAATATATGTTAACACTAAATAAATTATAACCAAAAATGTTGCTATGGTCATAGCAGTTGATAAATTTGTTTTTATTGATAAAAAAGCAATGAAAAATTGTATTGTCATTAAAATCATCAATATCAAAAATAAATAACCAATTTTGTTTAGATATTTAATGTTTTCAGTTCTACTTTCTTCAATTCTATTTGAATCTATCTTAATTCTTGACTTTATAGAACCAATAGAAGTTATATATAATAAAACGATTAAACAGAATGCAGTGCCTATTGATTTAAACACATTAAAATATGATTTCTCCATAAAAGAATTAGGTGTCCCATTTATATTCCAATTTATAACAATTAAGTTTGGCAGTTGATTATAATTAGATGCTATAAAAATACTCATTCCAAAAGCAAGTAGTATTGGTATTAAATATAATATTTTAAACTTTTTTATTATTTTATCTTTTTTATTTAAGAAATCCATATCTATTATTAATTTTGAATCCATATCTATATGACCTTCTATAGAATAAATTTCTGATTTAAACTTTTTAGCCTTTTTATGAGTATGAATATACAATAAACTTTCATATAATAAAAATCCAGTTATACTAATAAAATAGGAAAATTCTAATTTATCAGATGTAAGAACTAGAATAAAAACTAATATAAAGTCTATAATAAAACCTAAAGATAAAAGTTTTTTGAATTTCTTATCTAGCATTATAAAGTTAGTATAGTTTTTGTGTTCTTGGTCTATAGAAACTCCATAAATATGTTTATTACCTACTAAATATGGCATAAAATAAAATGTAGCATACATCAAAATTAAAATTGGGAATATTGTAAATAGACATTCAATCTTACTCATAGTATTTCACCTCATATTTGTCAAATAAAGTTGAACTTAGCGATAAAAATTCTTCTTTGCTGATACCTGATAAATAAGATTTTGCTACTAGAAGTTCTAAGTCAAGCTTATTTTTTTGACGAGTGGAATTGTCTATTTTCATTGGTAGCTTAGCAACAATAGCACCTTTTCTTCTATCAATATTTAAGAAGCCCTCTTCTTTTAGCTCATTATAAGATTTATTCACTGTATGTAAATTTACACCAATGTTTTCGGCCATACTTCTCACAGATGGAAGTGATTCGTTTATTTTCAATTCTCCTGAAGCTATAGCTTTAGTTATTTCTTCTTTAATTTGTACATAAATAGATTTATCACTATTAAAATCTAGATTTAGAACCATAAAAAACCTCCATTATGCTTTATAAATGAAAAAGACTGTTATACATATAGTATAACATAAAAAATAATATCGAACACAAAATATAAATTTATATTTGTAAAAATTGTAATTTAAAAATAACCTAATTTTTATCAAAATAATACAGATACTATCTATAGATATAAATAAAAATTAGAAAGGAGAAAAAAATATGTTAACATATTTAATGAAAAGACAAATGCATAAAAAAGATGATGGAATGAGTAAACCAATGATGTTCACAGGAGCAGTTCTTACAGGTGTGGGTGCATATGCTGTATATAAGATGGTAAAAAATCGTAAATCTAATTCTCAAATGGTTGATACAAATTATTATAGAAATAGTGACTATGATGACTATATGTATGACGAATTTGATTATGACTGTGATTGTAGAGACAAAAAACAGGATTATGAATATGAAGAATTAAAAAAAAAGTAAAAGAATTTAATTCAAGAAGAATAAACTGTGAAAATTGTCCACATGTATCTCAGGAAGAAATGATGCAATATGTAAATAGTGTTAAAGATATAAAGAATGATATTGATGTACATGAAGACGATAAAAAAGACAATATTTACAAAGAAGAAGAATATAAGAAGTATGATGAAGAATAAATTATATTCTAAATAGTTAAATAGTTATATTAGATTATTTAACATAAAGTTTCTAAAATGTAAGTTGTAACTTAACTTGAAGAAATTAGTATTATTCTTATGAGAGTTAAGTAATAACTTACATTTTTGTTTTTGTAAGCTTTAATAACCCTTTGTGACTATTTTGTAATTTTAGATATATTTTAGTATATAAGGTATTTGTGTATAATAAAAACTGTATAGGTAAATAATTTAAAATCAAAATGAAAAGAAAGGAAATAGTTATGTTAAAGTTATTAATAGTTGAGGATGATAGTACTATATCTTTTGGAATAAAGTATGCTTTAGAGCAAGAAGGATTTAGTGTAGATATAGCAAAGGACTTATTAAGTGGAAAAGAAATGATTTCTTCTAATGAATACAGCATGATACTTTTGGATGTGACATTACCAGATGGAACTGGTTATGAATTGTGTCAATATACAAGAGAATTCTCTCAAATTCCAATAATATTTTTGACTGCTTGTGATGAAGAAGTAAATATTGTAATGGGTCTTGATATGGGTGGAGATGATTATATAACAAAGCCTTTTAGAATTAGAGAACTAATATCTAGAATAAAAGCTGTTTTAAGAAGAAAAGGCAATACTTCAGAAGAAGCTAAAAAAATGCTTAAATTTGGGGAGTTAAATATATATACATTAGAAGCTAGAGTATATAAAAATGAAAAAGAAATATTTCTGACATCAGTTGAATATAAACTTCTTCTAATTCTTATACAGAATAAAAATACAGTTTTAAGTAGAACTCAAATATTGGAAAAACTTTGGGATGTAACGTATGATTTTGTAAATGATAATACTCTAACTGTTTATATAAAAAGACTTAGAGAAAAAATAGGTGATGACTTATGTGAGCCAATATACATAGAAACTGTAAGAGGCCTTGGTTATAAATGGATAGGAAGTGAAAATAATGTTTCTATATAATCCAGAAGTGAAGAGGTTTTTCAGTAAGTATATTGTTTTGATGTTTGTTGCTATTACTATATCTATTGGGTTTAGTATAATCAATATGAATATAACTAAAGGTATGATTGTAAAAAATAATCAAGCTATAATAGGAACACTGTCTAGTAAATATCCAAATTTAGAAAGAGAGATAGTAGATATAATAACTCAAGGAAAGTCTATAAGAAATATAGACTATGGAGAGAAAATATTAAGTAAGTATAATTATGATAAATCTATTAAAATAAACACTGAGCCTATAATTTCTAAATTAGTTTTAGATACGATAAAAATAAATATAATCTTGGTATGTATAATATTTATTTTAATATTTATATTGGTTGTTAGCTATTTTAAAGTAATGTACAATGATTTATCAGATATGACTAAGTATGTTTACTATAGTTCAGAAGGAAAACCATTTGATATGAAAAATAAAAATCAAGAAGGTCAGGTAGGTCTTTTAAAAACTGAACTATTGAAGATGACGACAATTCTTAATGAAAAGGTTGAACTTTTAAAATCAGAAAAAGTATTTTTAAATAATACAATCTCTGATATATCACATCAATTAAAAACTCCTATGACTTCTTTAATAATGTTGAATGACTTGTTATATAATGATATACCATGCGAAGTAAAAATTGATTTTTTGGATAAGATAAAGAATCAACTAAATAGAATGGACTGGCTGATTAAAAGTATGCTTAAACTATCAAAAGTAGAAGCAAAAGTGATAAAGTTTAAAAAAGATAAGATAAAATTTAGTGAACTTATACATAGAGCAATACAACCAATGAAAATACCTATGGAAATTAAAAATCAAAAATTAACTATAGAAGGAAATGATAATGTATCTTATATTGGTGATATTGATTGGTCTGTGGAAGCATTAGTGAATATAATTAAAAATTGTATAGAGCATACTCCTGAATTTGGAAATATAAGTATGACATATAAAGAAAATCCATTATTTTCTGAACTAATAATAAAAGATGATGGTGAGGGAATAGATAAAAAAGATATACCACATATATTTAAACGATTTTATAGAGGAAAAAGTAGTTCAAAAGAAGATAGTGTAGGTATAGGTCTTGCAATGTCAAAATCCATAATAGAAAGCCAAAATGGAGATATCTATGTAAATAGTGAAAAAGGAAAAGGAACAGAATTCCATATAATATTTCATAAAATGTATGCTGATAATAGTGACTAATCTGTAATATTTAATTCACTTTATAGTAATAGCTAAAGTCTAATATATGAAGTATAGAATATAAATATTGGAGGTAGCCATGGAAATTTTAAGAGTAGAAAATCTAACTAAAAGTTATGGTAAAAATGAAACAAAAGTTGATGCTATAAAAAATGTAAACTTATCAATTGAAAAAGGTGAGTTTATAGCAATAACAGGTCCAAGTGGAAGTGGTAAAAGTACATTATTGCATTTGCTAGGAGGTGTTGATAGACCTACTAGTGGTAAGGTTTATATAAATGATGTGGATATCTATAATTTAAAAATTAAAGATTTAGCAATATTTAGAAGAAGAAATATAGGTCTTATATATCAATTTTATAACTTAATTCCAGTCTTAACTGTAAAGGAAAACATATTGCTTCCAGCAGAACTTGACAATAGAGATATTGACAAAGAATATTTAAATGATTTGATGAAAACATTAGGTCTAAACGATAGAGAAAAACATCTTCCAAACCAGTTATCAGGGGGTCAACAACAAAGGACTTCTATAGGACGTGCTTTGATTAATAGACCTTCTATAGTGTTAGCAGATGAACCAACAGGTAATTTAGATAGTAAAAATTCAAAAGAAATACTAGGATTATTAAAACTGTCAGTAAAGAAATACAATCAGACTCTAATAATGATAACTCATGATAAAGACATAGCACTTCAGGCTGATAGAATTATAGGTATAGAAGATGGAATTATAAAAAGTGATGAGGTGATGTAGATGAATTTATATACATCACTAACTATTAGATATTTAAAACAGAATAAAAGAAGAACTATTATAACTATAATTGGGATAATACTTTCAACAGCTTTAATCTGTGGTATAGGAAATATATTTGAAAGTTTCATGGATTATCAAGTAAGAGAAACTATAAAAAATGATGGAAGTTTTCATGTTACATTCCATGATGTAAACAAAAAGAATATGGAATATGTAACAAAATCAGCTGAAATAGAAAAACATGCATTTACTAAGCAAATTGGATATTCTAAATTGGAAAATAGTGAGAATGGTATATTAAGTATAAAACAGTATGATAAAAATGCCATGGAGGGATATCAAATTTCTATAAAAGAAGGTAGATTGCCATCTAAAGAAGGAGAAATTGTTCTAAGTGAAAATGTTATTAATCTTATGGATGATAAATTAAAAATAGGAGACGAAATAACCTTAAAAGTAGGAGACATGTTTGACTCAAATAAGAAAAAGATTGATAACATGGTATTTCATGAAGGTGATTATATAGCAAATGAAAAGGATAGCACTTTTAAACTGGTTGGTATAATTAAAAAGCCTGGATTTGAGCTTTATGATGAGATTACAACTGCTATAACTTACTTTAATCCTATGATTGATTATAAAGGAGCAATGAACATCTCAGTAACAGTAAAAAATCCTAAAGATGTGTATAAAATAAGTAAAAAAATAAGCAAAAACATATATCCAAATAAAGATGAAGAATCAATTTCTGATATGGTAAAATACAATGAACATTTATTGAGATTACAAGGCGCCAGTAAATATGAGAATATAAATAGTTCTGTAAAATCTATAATTGCATTAGTAACTATATTAGTAATTATATGCACGATTGCTACAGTATATAATTCTTTTAGTATTTCTATAACTGAACGAAAAAAACAGTTTGGCATATTAAATTCTATAGGTGCTACATCTAGCCAAATTAAAAGGTTAGTCTTTATAGAAGGTATTATAATTAGTTTAATTGGAATACCAATAGGACTAATATCTGGGACAATAGCTATAGACTTATTATTTAAAACTATAAATAAGTATTTTACAGAATCGATTGTTACACAGATGAGTTTACAAATAGTGTATAATCCAATAATAATTATTGTTAGTATAATAATAGTTTTATTTACAATATTTATATCAATTCTATTACCTGCAATAGCAGCTTCTAATGTTTCTCCGCTTGATATAATTAAGAACAGTGGAGAGTATAAAGTGAGAAAAGTTAAAGATTCAAAGCTTATCAAAATTATTTTTAAGACTGAAGGAGTACTTGCATATAAAAATATGAAAAGAAATAGAAAAAAATTCATAGTGACTCTTTTTTCTTTAATGATAAGTATAATAATATTTATATCTTTTAGTGGATTTACATTGCTTTTGTTAAGAGGTGAGGAAATTAGAAGTTCTCAAAGAAACTATGATTTGTATTTAACTGCAAAGGGTACAGCTAGACCTATTGATGATGTCATAAGTAAACTACAGGATATTCCTGAAGTAAAGAACTTTGAATTCGCAACAGGTCAATCTATGTCTATAAAAGTAAGTGAAAATAAAATAAATAAATCCAAGGAGGATTTAATTAAGGAGTATTATCAACAACATAAGAGTGGAGATAGTTATGAATACGACTTTAGCAATAATGAATTAAATTTTCCAGGAGAGTTTGCAATAAAAAATAAAACAAATAATTTAGTAAAAGGTTCTTTTGATAAGGAAAAAGCAATTAAAGAAAATGGTGTGATACTAGTTAGAAAAAGCTACTTTGAATCTAGAGGTAAAAAAGGTATAGTGGAGTTAACTAATTACAAAGTTGGAGATACACTAAATTGTGAATATCTTGATGACAATGGTTCAAGTAAAAAAATGAAGATTAAAATTCTTGCGATAACTGATGAAGAACGTTTAGGAATGGGATATCAAAATATGGGCTTGCAATTTATAACTTATGATGAAGTTGCTAAAAATTTAGGTCTAAAATTAAATAAAAGTCTTATATTTATCGACTTAGGAGGAGATGTTCAGACTAAGAAGAAAATAGAATCTTTAGCTGATAAAAATAATTTTAACTTCCATGATGAAAGTGCAGGAGGAGAAGAAGAAAAACAAAATCTAAAAGTTGTCAAAATATTTGTATACGGTTTTATAGTAGTGATATCTCTAGTTAGTGTTACAAATATACTAAATACAGTAAGTACAAGTATAAATCTAAGAAAAAGAGAGCTTGCTATAATACAATCTATAGGAGTTACCCCTAATGGATTTAGAAAAATGATATATTTAGAAAGTTTTATTTATGGTATACTGTCTTTAATATTTGGGATACCAATTGGTATTGGAATGACTCTAGTTATGAATAAACTTATTTCAGGTGTAATTGAGTTTTCCCCTGTCATACCATGGGCAGCAATAGCTATATGTATAGTAAGTGTTTTTATAATAACTTTTATAGCAGCTTATATACCAATGAGTAAATTGAACAAAGAAAATATAATAGATAATATAAGAAGAGAAAGTATCTAAGTATAAAAGTAATTTTTAAATATATAAAATATTATTAAAATCGTTTAATTTGTATAAACTATTATTATACAAATTGAACGATTTTTTATTTATATAAGAAATCTAATAAATAAATTACTAGAGGTATTTAACTATTTAGAAAGAATTGGTATTATATAAGGTAAGGGGTTAGATAAAGTATTTATAAATAAGTATAAATATTTGATTTTATTGGAAAACAAAAGAAAAAGAAGGTGATTACTATTTCTCATATAACTGCGAAGAACATGTATAAAAGTTTAGAGGAAAGAATAAACAAGTTTCCACAAGGTGCTCCACCATCAGATACATTATACAAAATACTAAATGTATTATATACAGAACAAGAAGCAAAATTAGTAGCTCAGCTTCCAATAAAGCCTTTTAGAGTAAAAACAGCAGCTAAAATCTGGAGTGTAAGTGAAAGTGAAGCATATAGAGTATTAGACAAACTTGCAAGTAAGGCTCTGATACTAGATATAGAAGATAATAAAGGGAAAAAATATATAATGCCTCCTCCAATGGCTGGCTTTTTTGAGTTTGCTATGATGAGAACAAGACATGATATAGACCAAAAACTTTTAGCAGAACTTTACTATCAATATATGAATGTAGAGGAAGATTTTATTAAAGATTTATTTTATTCAACAGAAACAAAGCTTGGAAGAGTGTATGTTCAAGAGGAAGTTTTGACTAATGATAATGAAGTTAGTATTTTAGATTACGAAAGAGCTACTCATATAATCGATGAATCGACTCATATAGGTGTAAGTATGTGCTACTGTAGACATAGAATGCAACATGTTGGTAAGGCTTGTGATGCTCCTATGGATATATGTATGACATTTGACAATGTAGCAAATTCTTTAATAAATAATAAGTTTGCAAGACGTGTAGATAAAGTAGAATGTAAAGAGTTACTTCATCAAGCATATGAGCATAACTTAGTTCAATGTGGAGAAAATGTTAGAAAAGGAGTTACATTTATATGTAATTGCTGTGGCTGTTGTTGTGAGGCATTAGTAGCAGCTAAAAGATTTGGAAATCTTCATCCAGTACAGACAACTAGTTTTATACCAAATATAAACCATGAAAGTTGTGTAAAATGTGGAAAGTGTATAACTGCATGTCCTATAGATGCAATAAGCAAGGTCAAGGAAAATGATAAAGAATATATAAAAATTGATGAGGATAGATGTCTAGGTTGTGGAGTTTGTGTTAGAAATTGCCATAAAAATAGTATTATGTTATTAAAGAGAGATGAAAAGATAATAACTCCAGCAAACTCAGTACATAGAGCAGTTCTAATGGCAATTGAAAAAGGGCAATTACAAAATCTGATTTTTGATAATAATGCCTTAGCTAGTCATAGAGCTATGGGAGCTATACTATCAGCCATCTTAAAACTTGAACCAGCTAAAAAGATTTTAGCTAGTAAGCAATTAAAGTCAGTGTATTTAGATAAACTATTGAGTATGAATGATAAATAGATAGAAAAGGGCTATATTTAAGTAATATTACTTAAATATAGCCCTTTTTAACATGTTAAGCTATTTCTTTGATTTGTTTAAATGAATTCTCATTTCCATTTCCACCAATTTGTGTTACAGATTTAAATCTCATAGTTTTAAATAGTTCTTTTTGATTATAATCTAATAAATTTCCTACTAATATTACAGGAGACTTAGTTTTTCCAGCTAAAACTCCAACAGATAATCCATCTATTAAATCATCTTGTTTATTGATTCCGTTTTTTGCAACATATAAGTTGTCTATCTTAGAATCTTTATAAAATTCTTTTATTACTTTTGCATTAGTTTCATTTCTAGTGCTACCTGATATTCTTTGTGGATTTTGAAGTTTACTTTCTATATTTTTAGAAACTGTGTATTCTCCACCAATTACATAAGACTTCTCAATTTTTTTGTTTTTAAACAAGTTGTTTATTTCATCTATATTACTGTTTTCATTAGTAAGTATTATAGGCATATCATTTTGAGCTGATACAGCTCCAATGCTTACTGCATCGGCTAATCCTTTTTCACCATTAACTACTGAAATCTTTGATATGTTACTAATATTATTCAATTCTTTAGCAATGTTCATAGAAGTTTGATATCTATCATTTCCTGAAATTCTAGATACAGAAATATTATTTGATTTTATAGTATCTAATGATTTTTCATTTACAGAAGCTTCTCCACCAACTACGTACACATTTTTTACTTTTAATCTTTTCAATTCAGTCAAAGTTTTTTCATTTATTTGAGAGCTTCCAGTTAATAATATAGGAGCATTCTTCTTATATGCAAGTGGTGTTGCAGCTAAAGCATCTGCAATTGCTGAGTCATTTATTAAAACTGCATTTTCAGCATTTTCCCAACCTGCTTGACTTATTTTAATAGAAGTTTCATATCTATCAGTTCCTGTAAGTGTACTTGCATTTACTTCATCTTGGTACGCAACTTCAAATTTAGCATTTGGACTTCCTGAGAAAACAATTATGCCTCCTTTTGGCAATCTAACTCTATTATTTTTTGTAACTAAAGAATAGTTTACAGGAACTCCTTTATCATCATAAACAGCAAAAGACGAATTTTGAGGAAGATTAACTTCTATTTTTTTATTTGCTATATCGTCACCAATTTTATACCATTTTGCATAACCATTAGATGCTAACTCACATGTAAAAGATTTTTCTGATGGTAAATTAGTTATAGAATCTTCACTAACATATGTCTGTGTGGCAAAAGTTAAATACTCTGTACCATTTTCTTTATGAAGTTTAATATCAGCTAAGTCACGTCCCATCACACCAGGTATTTCTATAAAAGCATTTGAGTTATTTTCATCTGCTATTTTAGTATTAGCTATA
Organism: Clostridioides sp. GD02377; assembly: GCF_045899875.1. Lineage (NCBI taxonomy): Bacteria > Bacillati > Bacillota > Clostridia > Peptostreptococcales > Peptostreptococcaceae > Clostridioides > Clostridioides sp. GD02377. The sequence continues at coordinate 179,196 of NZ_JBJODA010000004.1, read as the reverse complement.
TAACCAGGAGTTCCATCAGAAAGACCAAGAACTGCTTTTACAGAACCAAACATATAGTGTTGAGAAGTATATTTTTCATCTACTATATAGTAACCTTTATCATTTCTTTTTTTCCATGCTTCTTTGACGCTATCTGATATATCATTATTATCTACTCTTTGAGCTACATAATACAAACTTGCTGTTTGACCTAATCCAGGGACATCATCATAAGAGCTCATATTTAAATATGTAATATTATTTTTTTCTTTTACAAATTTTAAGCAACTATTACCCTTTTCAGATACAAATCTATCTTGACCTATGTATACATACTTATCTTCAGGCCCATTTTCTAGATAAGGAGAAGACACTGTTAAAGTACCATTATCATTAACATCAACTTTTATCATATTTGAAGAAGCGTAAAGACCACTGTTTTCTTTTAAATAACTTGGCATTTTAACTTGTTGTGGTTTACTGAATGTTTTATCAGGTTTTATTTCTTTAATTTTACCTTTTTCTTTTAATGCAGACAGCAACATTTCTTGTCCAATTATTTCATTAAGTTGACTACTTCCACCAGAAGAAACAACTGCAACTGCCATATTTTCATCTGGAAGCACTATAATATTACTGTGGAATAGTAAAGAGTCTCCACCTTTTGTAAGAGCCTTTAAGTTATATTGATTAAATGGATAAGTGTTTACACAATCCCAACCTAAGCCATATCCAAGTATAGAATCTTCTCCCTCAGGCCATAGACCGTTTAAATATTCTTTGTTTTCCATAGCTTTTATTGAAGAAGGTGAAAGAATACCATTTGAATTTTTCATAAATGTTTGTGCAAATGTACATAGATTTTCTGCACTTGAATATAAACCACCAGCACCTATAGTATTAAAATTATCTTGTGGTACAGCATCTTCAAAATAAGGTACATAGGCTTTTGCAAGTCTTGCGCTATCAAAACTATCTTCTGGAGTTTTTGTATTTTGTAAATTAAGAGGACTGCTTATGTACTTGTCAATAAAATTAGTAAATGGCATGCCAGATACTTTTTCCACTAAAATTTCAGCTAAAGTAAATCCATCATTACAATAGACAGAAAAAGCTCCTGGTTTAGCCTTTAATCTTTGTTTCTTTAATTCTTCTAGGAAACTATCGTGACCATAAGAATCATTGTCTCCCAATAAAAGAGCATTTTTTAAAGAACTTCCCATTAATCCTGATGAGTGGTTTAATAACATTCTTGGAGTGATTTCCTTGTATCTCTCATCAGCCATTTTAAACTCAGGTATATAATTTACAACAGGAGTATCTAATTTTACTTTTCCCTCTTCTACTAACTTCATAACAGCAGTAGTAGTAAATATTTTACTGATAGATGCAATATTATACATATTATCCTTAGTTAAATTTTTATTATCTTGTCTACTGTAGACTCCACCATTACCAGAAATCTCAATTTTACCATTATCAATCAAAGCATATTGAGCATTTTCAATTCCATACTTAGATAATAAAGTTTTAATTTTCTCTTTAGCAAGAGCTTTAGTTTTTGGATAAGATTCTGAGTTTTTGCTATAATCATTTAGCTTTATGTCAGAACTTTGATATTTCTCCGAGTTATCTTTTACATTACTATCAGCAAAAGTAATATTTGGAGTAGCAGTAAATAACATACTCAATACTAATGTACTAGATAATAATTTAGAGAGCCTTTGCTTAAACATATTACACTACCTCTTTTCCCTTTTAATAATTTATAATTAGCATAACATTCTTAATTATTTAAATCAACAGATTATTATTAATAAAAATTTTTTAATAAGTATACCTTTTTGTATAGCTGATAAAAATAAAAAAGAATATTTGTTGCTGTATGAAGAATAAAGGGTATAAGTAACATATACAAATAAAATGGAGGAATCTTAGACATATGTACAAGAATATAAATAAGAAACAACTTAAAGAAATGATGAAAAATGAAAATGATATTTTATTACTAGATGTAAGAACTAAAGATGAATTTAGAGAATGTAAAATAGAAGATGCTATAAATATATCTTTACAGGAGCTAATCAATAATATAGATGAAATTTATGAGTATAAAGATAAGAAAGTAGTGGTTTATTGTAAAAGTGGTCATAGAAGTGTTACTGCATGCAATTTATTAGCTGAGGAAGGATTTGAACATCTGTATAATTTAAACTCAGGAATAATTGATTATCTTAATTAAATTATGTAAGTTATATTGAATACTGAATATATCCCTGTTTATTAAGCAGGGATATATTTAGATGTTCATAAGATAACCTAGGAACGAACGAATTTTTTCTGATTTTTCATTATTGGAAATATCTTTACGCAATAATATACCTTGTTGACCATATACACAAAAGTATGTTGTTGTGTCAATATCAGGGACATTAATTTCTCCTCGTGAGTTAGCTAATTCAAGTTGTTTTTTTACTATGGGAATAAGTTTTTCACAAATTTTTAAAGATAATTGGTCATGAATTTTTTTACTCTTTTCTCCATGGCATACTTTATAGTAAAGGTTATCATCAGTTTCTATATCAATAAATGTAGGAACTTCTTCAATAATTTGTTTTAATGTTTTATCTGCATTGTCTATAATAGTAGACATTTTGTCCACTAAAGTCTGTGCATAGTAGTCTATAGCACTGTCAAATAGGTTTTCTTTTGATGGAAAATAACGATAACATAATCCTTGTGCGACATTCATATGTTTTGCAATATCAGTTATAGAAGTTTTCTCATATCCATTTTCATAAAACAATTTTATTGCAGTATCTAAAATTTCTTGTTTACGTTCACTTGGTTCTTTAGTAATACGTGCCATATAGTATCCTCCTTATAATTTCAAGTACATAATAACATAAGGAATTTTTAAAGTCAATGAATGAATATCAGTCATTTAAATTACATAATAAATTTTAATTTTGAAGTTAAAAAAGGTAGTAACTGAGAAGTTACTACCTTCAATATAAATATTAAGTACTATTTCTAAAAAATATATTTAAATACAGAATTGATTTTTTAATGACCAGTTAAATTACTATCACCAAATTTATCATTGAATGGTTTTATAATTCTGTTTATAGGTCCTTTTAGAAGTACATTTAAACAAATAGATAGAATCATAAATAACAACAGAACTAATATATCTTTAGTTAAATTTGGAGCATATATACCACCTACTGCTTCTCTTGTAGCGCCTATTGCATAGGTAAATGGCATTATAGGGTTTATTCTTTGGAAAAATGTAGGTGTAACCTGTATAGGGAATGTACCACCAGAAGAACCAATCTGAACTACTAATAGTACTATTGCAATTGCTTTTCCTACATTTCCAAATACAGAAACTAAAGAATAAACAATAAAGTTAAATACCATACTAGTAAACATAAGCAGAAGTATCAATAAAATTGGATGTTTTGCTGTTACTCCTAATAATAGTATATCTCCAGTTCCGATTATGAAGCCTTGAATAAGAGCTATACTTAGAAAAGTAAGACCTCTTCCAAAATAAATTTCATATGGCTTATAGTTTCCATGTACAGATGTAGATAATAATGCAGAAAGAAGCAATATACCTACCCATGTAGAAAGAACACTATAAAATGGTGTCATTGCAGAGCCATAATTTTCAATTGGATATAATTTTTCTGTTTTCACTTCAACAGGTTCCTTTAAGAAGTTAGACTTGGTTAATATATCACTTTCAAGTAAGCTGACTAATTTTTTCATATCTTCACCATTACTAATCTTACTTAAATTATTAATCAAGTCATCTAGCATTCCTTTTGCTAGAGGAAGCTTTTCTCTTATTAATGATATACTTTCCTGTGCATTTCCTGATAGACTTAGAGAAGTAGTCAGTATTTCTTCAACCTTTGGAAGTTTTGCTTCTGCCTTGTCTAGTACAGTGATTATATCATTTGCTACTTTTATACTGTTTGAAAATATGCTATTTATAGGTTTTGATATTTTTGAATCAAAATTATTTAAAATATTTAAATTAATCCTTCCGATACCATTTGATAAACTTAAAACGTTATTTAATGCACTTATAGATGGTTGTTGCCCAGATATAACCTTGTTTTTAATGTCATTCAATGTTGATATAGAAGAATCTATTTTATTGTTAGAGTCTTCTAAGTTATCTATTACATCATCCAATCGATGGTTTGATGTAAGCTGATTTAATTTAGTTAAAAAGTCTTCTAATGTATCATTTAAAGATTGTAAATTAGAAAGCTTTTCTGATAAATTATCTATCAACTTAGGTACATCTTCGCTTCCATTATTTACGGCATCAATTAAATTTAGTGTAAGAGAAGAAGCAGAAGATGAAAGGTCAACCATTAAATTTAAATCAGATTTTATAAGAGGAGAAAGTTCATCTAAATTATCATTTGTATCCTCTAAGAATTTCTTTAAATCATTTGATAACAGTTTTGTATCATTTAAAGTCTTTTTAATTGTAGGTAAATCTGATTTAATATCTTTAACTGTATCAGACAACTTTGAAGTAGCATCAGAGGCTAAATCGACAGTCTTATTTATATGGTCGAATCTCTTTTGAAGGTCGATAAGAGAACTTTCAACCTTTGTTAATTTTGGAAGACTGTGTTCAATTCCTGCACCAACTCCATTTGATATACCAAGAACAATTTCACTTACTGTTTTCACTATAGTCTGATTAACTTGCAACTGTATTGTAGAAGCACCTTTATCAGTAATTTTTGGTGCAACTGCATTTATTTTTTCATTTACTGTATAAATAATTTCACCTTTTTTAACATCATCTGTAATTAATGATGTTAAATCTTTTGTAAAATTCTTTGGAATTTTAAGTGATGCATAATAAGTACCTTTTTTAACACCTTCAAGAGCGGTTTTTTCATCTACAAATTGCCAACCTAAACTTTTATTATCCTTAAGTTGTTCAATTAATTGGTCTCCTACATTAATCTTCTGACCTGCTATTTCATTTCCTTTATCTTCATTTGTTACTGCTACAAGCATATTAGCGGTACTTCCATAAGGGTCCCAAGATGCCTTTATATTAAACCAGGCATACAAAGAAGGTAAAAAAGCAAGTCCGACAACTATTACAAGTACTGCATAATTTCCACGTATATCTTTTAGGTCATTTTTAAAAATTTCTAATATATTTTTTAAACCATTTGAAGGTTTTAAATTCTTGATATTATTCCAGTTTAAAACTTCTTTTAAACTATTAGTTTTTTTCAAATGTCTCACCTCCTAAAATATTTTGATAGAGAAAAAGTTAGATTTATAATCAATTTTAAATTATATTACTTTTTAGACAAATAGTAAAGTTAAAGTTTTGTCTTAATTTTAATACATATATATTATATATAATAGTATGCTATAAATATATATAAATATAGGAAATAAAAACAAATAATTTATAAAGTGTATAGTATAAAATTTAATAATAAAACAAATATTTATAATTGATACAATCAATTAAATTAGCCATTATGATATACTTTTGATAATGAGAAAATTCTATGAAGGGATGATTAAATGAGGTATTTTAAAAAATACATAAAAAAATATATAGTGTTATTTTTTACAGCAGTATTTTTTTTGACACTGGAAGCTTTTTGTGATTTAGCTCAACCAACTATAATGGCAAAAATAATCGATATAGGAGTTTCAAATAAGAATTTAGATTACATATTATCAACAGGAGCTTTAATGATAGGTATAACCTTTTTAGGTGCAATATTTTCAATAATAAGAAGTATAATCTCAGCAAGAGTTTCTCAATGTTTTTCTTATGATTTGAGACAAGATGTGTTTGAAAAGATAAATACATACTCATTAAAACAAATAGATAAATTTGGTAGAGCTTCACTAATAACAAGAATTACTAATGATATTAATCAAATACAACAATTCGTACATGGAATGATGAGAGTTTTTATAAAATCACCAATCATGTGTATAGGAAGTTTAATTATAGCTATAAAATTAAATTTAAAGATGTCAATAATTATCTTAGTTGCAGTTTTAATCATATTTATTATAATATTACTCAATATGAAGATTGGCTATAGATTATTTAAGAATGTGCAAGAAAGTACAGATAAGATAAATTCAAAATTAAGGCAGTTTTTAAGTGGCATAAAAGTAGTTAAGCTATTTTGCAGATATGATTATGAGAGCAAACGTTTTGAAGAGTTAAATGAGGCGCTTTTCCAAAACAGTAGAAAAGCTACAACAATGATGTCATTTTTTAGACCTACAATTACAATAATTATTAATGTTTCCATAATAATAATCTTATTAATTGGAAGATATTTAGTTTATTCAGGGGAAATTAAAATTGGAATTATAGTTGCTTATGTAAATTATATGACTAGGATATTAACATCACTTATAATGATTTCACATGTTTTTAATGTTTTTGTTAGAGCAAAAGCTTCATATGAAAGAGTAAGTGAAGTTTTGCTTGATGAGAATGAAGAAATAATTGAGAAAAATGTAAATTTAGATATTGAAGAAAAGAAATTTAAACTTACAAGTGGTGATATAGTTTTTGAAAATGTGTATTTTTCATATAATAAAAATACGGATGAACAAATATTGAAAAATGTATCTTTTAAAATAGAAGAAGGTCAAAACATTGGTGTAATTGGTCAGACTGGTTCAGGAAAGACTTCTTTAATAAATTTAATTCAAAAATTATATATAGTTGATAAAGGAGATATTAAGATTGGAGGAAATAGTATATACAGTATTTCTGAAGAAAGTTTAAGAGAGGGAATAGGTGTAGTATTTCAAAATAGTAGTGTGTTTGGGAAAAGTATACTAGAAAATATAATTATGGGAAATAAGGATATAAGTAGAGAAGATGTTATAAATTCGTGCGAGATAGCAAATGCAAATCAATTTATAACAAAACTTGAAAATTCTTATGATGAAGTTTTATTTCAAAGGGGTAAAAACCTATCAGGAGGACAAAGACAAAGAATTACGATAGCTAGAGCTATAGCTAAAAAGCCACAAATATTAATCCTTGATGATTGTTTTAGTGCAATGGATATTAATACAGAGACAACTATTAGAAAGAATATAAAAGATTATATAAAAGATTTAAGAGACAAAGAAAATAAGAAATGTACTATAATAACTATTTCACAAAAGATTAGCTCTATAATTGACTGTGATAAAATTTTAGTCTTAGATGAGGGAGAGGTGGTTGGATTTGCTACACATGAAGATTTACTGGTTAGTTCTCCAATTTATAAAAAAATTTTTGAGTTGCAGAACTTAGCAAATGAAGATGTAAATTAAGGAGGAAGTATATTGAATTTAAGTACTGGAAATCAAAAGGTCAGTAGATTAAAGAAAAAAGAGAAGCCCAAAGATTTTAAAAAAACATTTAAAAGAGTTTTTATATACTTTAAAAAAGACAAAAAGATTACTAGATTCATTTTTTTGCTAGTAATAATCGACTCTATTATATCAACTATAATACCATATACTCTTGGAAAAGTAGTTGACATAATAAATATTGATACGTATTCGAAGTCCATTTTCTTAAAAGGCATAATTATATTACTCTCATTTTATATAATTGAATTTTCAGTTAAACTGTCTAAGGGGATATGTACAGCTAGACTATCTCAAAGTATAGTTAAAGAGATGAGAAGTAATTTGTTTTTGAAATTTAAAAATCTACCAATAACCTTCTTTGATAAAAGTTCTACTGGAGATATTATGAGCAGGGTAACAAATGATGTTGATAATATTAGCACAGGAATCTCAAATTCATTAGTACAATTAATTACAGGAATTTTAAATATATTGATGACTTTCATTATGATGTTTATATTAAGTCCAATTTTAACATTTTGTAGTATTATATTAATACCAATAGTAATGTTTCTAAGTAACTTTATAGCAAAGAGGACTAGAGTTCTTTTTAAACAACAACAAGTGGAGTTAGGGAAGTTAAATTCTCATATTGAAGAAATGGTATCTAATATAAATGTAGTAAAATCTTTTAACTATGAAAGAAAATCTATAAATGATTTTAAGGAAGTTAATGATAAGCTACTGAATATTTCACTCAAATCGCAAATCTATACATCTCTTTTAATGCCTATTATGAATGTAATTAGCAATATAGGGTTTGCAACTATATGTATTATAGGTGGAGTCTTGGCGTCTAAAGATATTATAACTATAGGAGTTATAGCCAGTTTTTTAAGCTATGTAAGACAATTTACAAGACCATTGAATGAATTGGCAAATCTATTTAATACATTACTTTCAGCAATAGCAGGATGTGAAAGAGTTTTTGAGATTATAGATGAGAAAGAGGAAAAAGAAGCAAAGGATGTATTTAAAGACAAGTTTAATGATAACAAGAATGATAATCTAAAATCTTCTTTTTCAAATGGAGAGATAGAGCTTAAAGATGTAAGTTTTTCTTATAATTCAAAAAAGAAGATTTTAGATAAAATAAACTTAAGAATAAAGGCAGGCACATCAAATGCCATTATAGGAGAGACTGGTAGTGGGAAAACAACAATTATAAATCTAATTACAAATTTTTATCAAGTAGATAAAGGAAGCATATTTTTAGATGGTGAAGATATATATTCTATTGATAGAAATTATTTAAGAACTTGTTTTGGAGTAGTTCCACAAGAAAGTTATATATTTAATGATACAGTTATGGAAAATATAAGATATGGGAATCTAATGGCTACTGATGAAGATGTTATATATGCTAGTAAAATAGCAAATTCACATAAATTTATAACGAAAATGCATAGAGGATATAATACTGTATTATCAGATAGGGGTGAGGATTTAAGCGAAGGTCAAAAACAGTTAATAAGTATTGCTAGAGCAATATTAAAAAATGCACCTGTACTTATTTTGGATGAAGCTACAAGCAATATAGATATAGCAACAGAGGCCAAGATTCAAGATGCAATAAATAATTTAACTTTTGGAAAGACCAGTATAATCATAGCACATAGATTAAGTACTATATCAAATTGTGACAATATAATAGTTTTAGAAAATGGCAGAATTTTAGAATCTGGAAATCATAAAGAATTAATAAAACTAAAAGGACATTATTATAGAAACATACTGTTAACACAAGGAAAGTAAGTGTTTAGAAAAAACTTTAAAAAAATTGTTTAAAGGTATATGCCTCGGGTATATATAAACTAACTTGATAAATAAAAAATTTAATTTGATATATAAAATTTAGGAGGAAAGTAATTATGAAAAAATTTGTTTGTACAGTATGTGGATATATACATGAAGGGGATGCTGCACCAGCACAATGTCCAGTATGTAAAGTTGGAGCTGATAAATTTGAAGAAATGAAAGGCGAAAAAAATTGGGCTGATGAGCATAGAATAGGTGTAGCTCAAGGTGTAGACGAAGAAATAATCGAAGGATTAAGAGCTAACTTTGTTGGTGAATGTACAGAAGTAGGAATGTATTTAGCAATGAGTAGACAGGCTGATAGAGAAGGTTATCCAGAAGTAGGAGAAGCTTATAAGAGAATAGCTTTTGAAGAAGCTGAGCATGCTGCTAAATTTGCAGAACTTCTTGGAGAAGTTGTAGTTGCAGATACAAAAGAAAACTTAAGAGTTAGAGTTGACGCTGAGTATGGAGCAACTGATGGAAAACTAAAATTAGCTAAAAAAGCTAAAGAATTAGGATTAGATGCTATACATGATACAGTACATGAAATGTGTAAAGATGAAGCTAGACATGGTAAAGCATTCTTAGGATTATTAAATAGATATTTTGGAAAATAAATTTAATATAAGTTAAGTAGATTTTTAGGAGTATATCATTTATGATTTTTAAAATTATAAGGATATACTCCTTTTTAATAGTTGTATTTTATTTTATAGTTATAATCTTGTAAATATTTAAATGAGTATAAATATAGTTTTAATGAAATCAATTTTTTAGTCTTATTATCTCTAATTTATATAACTATGAAATTAATTTGATATAAATATATTCGAAAAAACTAACTGGCTGGGGGGCATGCCTACTGCATATCTTGTGTAATATTGTTACATGAGTGTTGATTTTTACTACTTAGTCACTTTTACTTTGCAGAAAGTTTGTTGTAATAAATGGATTATTTTATAAGTCAGATTTTAGAGATAGTAAATTGACATACTTAAAAGAATACATTAAACTAAATGTAAAAAATATCGACAGGTGGTGGACAATCTGATTAAGTATATACATAAAAGTAATATAGCTATTGTTGTACTACATGAAATTTATGGAGCTAATAATTTTATAAAAGATGTTTGTCAAAAGTATTATAAAGATGGATATGATGTGTTTTGTCCAGAGCTTTTGGGAGATAGGAAAGTTTTTTCTTATTCAGAATCTCAAGAGGCGTATGGTTTTTTTATAGACAATGTTGGATTTGATATTTATAAACAAGTAGAAAAACTTATAAATGACTTAAAATCAGAATACAAATATGTACTTGTTATAGGATATAGTGTTGGTGCGACTATTGCATGGAGATGTAGTGAAGACTCTCTTTGCGATGGTATAGTTTGTTGTTATGGTTCTCGAATTAGAGATTATATGGAGGTAACTCCGAAATGTCCTACCTTGTTAGTGTTTGCAAAACATGATTCATTTGATGTTGATTCTATTTTTTGCCAACTTTCTAGAAAACAAAATGTTCAAATCGAGATTTTAGATGCAAATCATGGTTTTATTGATACATACTCAAAAAATTATTCTGATGTTCAAGCACAAGTGTTTAGTGCTAAAGAAAAAAGTTTCTTAGATAAATATTTAGTATAGCATATTATAAAATATATAAAAGATTTAATTAATCTTAAAAGTTTTATGGCACTATTAATATTTGAAAATATTAGTAGTGCCATTAGATTTTAGTGTTATTATATTTTTGAGATATAGTTAATTGACATTATAGTGTTAATTATGTCTTTATGATTTTTAATGAGTTTATAATACTATTTATTTAAATAAACAATAAGAAAATTCTTTGTACTTGAATAAGAATATTATATGAGAATATTGCAATTTGATATATTTACCATTACAATAAAAGTAGTTACAACTGAAATTCTAAATAAGTTAAAGTAAGTTGGCAAATTGGAGGTTTTTAAATATGAAAGCATTTAAAAAGCACTTCTTAGTACTTTCTTTGATATTTTTGCTTATTGTATCGTGTCTTAATAGTGTTCAATGTTTTGCCGATGAGTCTGAAAATTCAAAAAAAATACGAGTTGGATATTGTGATAACTATGGAATTATATCTTCATCCGAAGAACATTCTTATACAGGATATGGTTATGATTATTTAAAAGAAATTTCAAAGTATACAGGATGGAAATATGAATTTGTAAAAGGGTCTTGGGAAGAATGTTTAGATAGATTAGAAAACGGTGAGATAGATTTACTTGGACCTTTACAGAGTAATGATGAAAGAGGTAAAATATTTAATTTTCCTAAAATAAGTTCAGGATATGAATATAGTGCACTATATACAAATGAAAGTAACTACAATATGTTTTATGAAGATATAAGTTCATTTAACAATATGAGAGTGGCTGTGCTCAAAGGTAATTTTCATAATATTGCATTTGAGAAGTATAGAAAAGAAAATAAATTTTCAGTAAAATATATATATTGTAATTCTATCGATGAGTTAATTGAGTCTGTTAATAAAAATAAAGCAGATGCTTTTGTTTGTGGAAGCATTGTAAATGCAAAAGGAATGAAGATAGTTAGTAAGTTTTCAATGGAACCTTTTTATTTAGCTACTACAAAAGAGAAAACTGATTTAGTAAAAGAATTAGATTATGCTTTAAAAGAATTAAAAATGAATGATATGTACTATGATATGGAATTATATAAAAAATATTTTAAAAGAGATGTTACTAATTCTATAGCATTTACTCGTCAAGAAATTAATTTTATTAAAGCCAATCCAAAGCTTACTATGGTATACGATTCTGAGTGGTCTCCTGTTGAATATTATGATGTAGAAAGTAATTCATTTAAAGGTATAAGTTCTGACTTAATGTCAATTATATCAAAAAAATGTGGAATAGAATTTGACTATATTGAAACAAAAAATTATAATGAGAGTCTTAATTACATAAAAAATGGAAAGGCAGATATGCTTTGTGGCTCAATTAATGAAGATGATAAAGAAAAACGATTTGGTATGAAACTGACAAATCCATACATAAATATACCTATAGTTATGGTTGGAAAACTAGGAACTAATCTCAATAATGATTTAAATATTGCTTTAACAAGTAGTTATAAGTCTATTGATTCTTACATAGAAAAAAGCTTTGAAAATGCCAAAACAACATCTTATAAGTCTATAGAAGATTGTTTAGATGCCATAGATGAAGGAAAAGCAAGCCTAATGGTACTTAGTTCTTATCAGTTTGATGAACTCTTAAAGGAAGGAAAATGTAATAATCTATCGATTATATCTGTTTTAGATACTAATTATGGAATGTGTATAGGAGTATCAAATAAAATTAGCCCAATATTGATATCAATTTTAAATAAATCAATAGGCAAAATTACTGATGAACAGTTAAATGACAGTATATATTCTAACACCATTAATAAGCCTTATAAGGTACCATTTGGTATCATTTTTAAAGAGTATTCAGTACAAATTATTATGTGCATTTGTATTATGTTTTTAATTGCCATCAAATATATAATTTACAATAAGAAAAAGAAAGAGGACTCTCTAAAGAAAATTGCATATACAGATTCATTAACAGGAGCAGCGAGTGTAGAGAAGTTTAAAATAAATGCAGAGAAATTATTTGCTAAAAACAATCCAGAATCATATGTGTTATTTTATATGGATGTTGATAAATTCAAGTACATAAATGATATGTTTGGATATGATGTGGGAAATAATACTTTAATACATATATCAAATACTATTGCAAGTGAATTGCATGAGGATGAAATTTTTGCAAGAGTTTCTGCTGACCATTTTGTTCTTCTTATTAGATATAAGACAGATGAAGATATTAAAGCAAGGCTAAATAGTATTTATAACAAAGTTCAGATATTTAGTAATCATAAGATAAATTACTATAAGTTGATTTTAGATTGTGGTATATACAAAATAAATAAAGATGATAGAGATATAAACACTATTATGGATAGAGCAAATACTGCAAGAAAGACTATAAAAGGTGGTCATAAAAATTCATTTGCTTTTTATAATGATGAAATGCATAAGAAAATACTAAAAGAAAAAGAAATTGAAAATACAATGATAGATGCTCTTAACAACGGAGAATTTATTGTATATTTTCAGCCTAAATATAGTCTTTTAGATTACCAGATTATAGGGGCTGAAGCACTTGTCCGTTGGGATAATCCAAAGAAAGGACTAATCCCACCAATAGAATTTATTCCTGTATTTGAGAGAAATGGCTTTATTGTAAATATTGATTTCTATGTATTTGAGGAAGTATGTAAAAAGATTAGAGAATGGATGGATGAAGGTCAAAAAGTTGTACCTATATCTGTTAACTTGTCTCGAATGCATTTTGTAAATAGTAATTTTGTTGAGAAGTTTAGACTAATTGTAGATAAATACAGAATACCAACAAATTTTATAGAATTAGAGCTAACAGAAACAGCAGTATTAGATAATATAGACGGTTTAATTGACACAATGAATCATCTAAAAGAAAATGGGTTTGTGATTTCTATGGATGATTTTGGAACAGGATATTCTTCGCTTAATCTTCTAAAGGAACTACCTGTTGACATATTAAAATTAGATAGGGCATTTTTTACAGAAAAAGATGAGAGTAACAATGAAAAAATTGTTATATCTAATGTCATTAGAATGGCAAAGGAATTAAAAATGAAGGTAATCTCAGAAGGAGTAGAAACCATTTCACAATTAGATTTTTTAAAGCAAATTGGATGTGATATGGTACAGGGATACTTATTTTCTAAACCAATGCCTGTAAAAGATTTTGAGAAAATAGTTTTTAAAAAAGAAGAAAAAAATGTATAAATAATGTGAAAACATCTACACAATAAAGATGTTTTAAGATAGTTAAACATACTATCTTAAAGCATCTTTATTTTTGTATGAGTTTTTATCAAAATTATTAATAGACTGAATCAAATGAGAAAAAAAATCAAAAGAATACAATAATCACTTGCAAAGTTCATACTATTATGATAGACTTAAATCAAAATTAAGAATTGTAAAAAGAAGGAAAAAAATAGGTGATTATTTTAACTGACTAAAATTTAAGATAAAATATTGTAATTTATATATGAGATAACGATTGCTTATAAATTTAGATTAGTTTAAGAGGAGGAATATTATATGATGCCATTGATACTATCAAATACAGGAGAAGAAGTAGTTATAAAGAAGATTTCAGGAAGTGACAAGACAAGAACTTTTTTAAATAGTATAGGTTTTGTAGTAGGTACAAATGTTAAAATAATTTCTAAGATAGATGGGAATTTAATAATAGATGTAAAAGATACTAGAGTTGCATTAGACAAAAAGATGGCAAGTAGAATAATAATATAGGGAGGTAATGATATGAACAGACTAAAGGATATTAAGTGTGGGGAGACTGTAAAAGTCAAGAAGTTAGAAGGGGAAGGAGCCACACGAAGACGTATAATGGATATGGGAATTACGAGAGGTGTTGATGTATTTGTAAGAAAAGTAGCTCCTCTTGGAGACCCAATTGAAATAACAGTCAGAGATTATGAACTATCAATTCGTAAGTCAGATGCAGAAAAAATTATCGTGGAATAATAAAATTAATTAGAATAGGTTTAGTGCAATTATATAATGAGAATGATTTTCTGTATCATGAATAGTTATGTACTTAAATAATAATGGAGGGAATGGAAATGTCAATAAAAATAGGTCTCATAGGAAATCCTAACTGTGGTAAGACAACAATGTTCAATGGGCTTACAGGTTCATCGCAGTATGTTGGGAACTGGCCAGGAGTAACAGTTGAAAAAAAAGGTGGAAAGTTAAAAGGAAATAAAGATGTGGAGATAGTAGATTTACCAGGTATTTATTCTTTATCACCATATACATTAGAAGAAGTGGTTACACGTAATTTTATGTTAGATGATAAACCAGATGCAGTAATAAATATAGTAGATGCATCAAATATAGAGAGAAATTTATATCTTACAACTCAAGTTTTAGAATTAGGTATACCTACTGTTATAGCTCTTAACATGATGGATATTGTTAATAAGAATGGCGATAAGATAAATATTAAAAAGTTGTCTGAGGTTATAGGTTGCCCAGTTGTAGAAGTGACAGCAGTTAAAGGTCAAGGAATCATGGAAGCTGCTGAAAAGGCAATTGAACTTGCAAGTAACAATAATAAATTAAATTTTAAATTACCTTTTGTTGATGAAAGTAAGGTAGCAATAGAAAAAATTGAAAAGATAATAGAAGAAAAAACTCCATACATAGATATGGAAACACGCTGGTTAGCTATAAAGTTATTTGAAAGAGATGAAAATGTTATACAAAAACTTGATATTTCTAAAACAATATTGAATAACATAGAAGAAATAACTAGAGATTGTGAAAATGAATTGGATGATGATAGTGAAAGTATAGTAACAGCAAATCGTTATGAATTTATTAGTTCAATAATTTCAAGTATAATAAAGAAGAATAGAAAAGGTAAGGAAACTGTATCAGACAAGATAGATAAGATTGTAACAAACCGAATATTAGCATTACCTATTTTTGCACTTATAATGTGGGGAGTTTATTATATAGCAGTAAGTTCATTGGGCGCTATAGCAACTGACTGGACTAATGATGTACTGTTTGGAGAAATTATTCAAGGAAATGTAAGTAATTTTATGGCTTCTTTAAATGTAGCTGATTGGTTACAAGGACTTGTAGTTGATGGTCTAATTGGTGGAGTTGGAGCTGTATTAGGATTTGTCCCACAAATTATGCTTCTATTCTTATTATTATCAATATTAGAAGATTGTGGATATATGTCACGTGTAGCTTTTATAATGGATAGAATTTTCCGTAAGTTTGGTCTTTCAGGAAAATCATTTATACCAATGCTTATAAGTTCAGGTTGTGGAGTTCCAGGAGTTATGTCAACTCGTACTATAGAGAATGATAGAGATAGAAAAATGACTATTATGTTAACTACATTCATTCCATGTGGAGCTAAAATACCAATAATAGCATTATTTGCAGGAGCATTATTTGGAGGTGCTTCATGGGTAGCGCCATCAATGTATTTCTTAGGTATAGTAATGATAATCATTTGTGGAATTATATTAAAGAGAACTAGTTTATTTGCAGGAGAGCCATCTCCATTTGTTATGGAATTACCTCAATATCATGTTCCAAGTGCAAAAGGTGTTTTAATACATATGTGGGATAGAGGAAAAGCCTTCATAATCAAAGCAGGTACGATTATATTTGTAGCTTGTGGAGCAATCTGGTTCTTACAATCATTTAACTGGTCATTACAAATGGTAGATGCTGGAGATAGTATATTAGCTAGTTTAGGAAATATAGTTGCACCAATATTTGCACCTCTTGGATTTGGAAACTGGCAATCATCAGTAGCAACAGTTACAGGTCTAGTAGCCAAGGAAAATGTAGTTGGGACATTTGGAGTTTTATTTGGTATATCAGATGCGACAGAGCAAGACCCAGCACTTCTTGGTTCAGTTGCAAGTATGTTTACAGTAGCTAGTGCATTTGCATTTATGGCATTCAACATGCTTTGTGCACCTTGCTTTGCAGCTATTGGAGCTATAAAAAGAGAAATGGGTTCATGGAAATGGACATGGATTACACTAGGATTCCAAACTTTAACAGCATATATAGTTGCTCTTCTTATCAATCAAGTTGGAAGTTTAGTTTTAGGAACTGGAGGAAGTATTGCTGGGGCAATAATATCTATAGTTATAGCAGTAGCTGTAGTATTGATAGTTTTAACTTATTCAAATAGAAATATGAAAAAAGAAAAAATCGGTAAATTAAGTTATATGAAAAATTAATTCATATAAATAAGGAGTGGTGAATATGGCTACATTTATTATAGCAGCTATTGTAGTAGTATTGATGGCGTTAGCCATAATGCATATGGTTAAAAATTCAAAAAAGAATGGTAGCAGTTGCGGATGTGGTTGTTCTGGTTGCTCAAGTAGTAAGAGCTGTAATACTAATAAGAGATAGATAAAATAAGAATCTGATAAAAAGTTAAATTACTTTATTATCAGATTCTTATTTTTTATACAAATAATAAATTTCATGTTTGAAGTAGGTTAGACTATGTTGTAATTTTAATGTATAATTATAGACAAATATATGATTAGGAGGGATTATTGCTAAATAAAGCAATATAAATGTATATTATGTTTAAATTTGATGTGACAAATGAGCTTATGTGTATAGCAAGGGGAAGTGGCAAATTTTTTGCAAAAAAAGGTGCTATGGTAGCCTTTAAAGGAAATTTTAATTTTGAAAAATTATTACTTGGTCCTAATAATGGTGGTGGTTTAGGAAGAGCACTGTTAGGGCATGTTCAAAGGTCATTAACAGGAGAACAAATGCCAATAATGGTTGTTGAAGGTGAAGGTGAAATTTACCTGGCTCAAAATGCTTATCATGTAGATGTAATATCGATTGACCCAGGTGATTCAATTTATGTTGAGAGCGAAAATTTATTGGCATTTTCTGAACAATTGCATTATAGTGTAAAATTAATTGGTTCAGGGGTACTATCTCAAAAAGGGCTTTTTACTACACATTTAGTAAATAAAACAGGCCAAAATCAAGATGTTGCCATAATAACAGATGGAAATCCTCTAATACTTGAAGGGCCTTGTTGTGTAGACCCAGATGCATTAGTAGCCTGGACTGGAAGGGAACCATATCCAAAAGTAGCAAAATTATCATGGAAGACTTTTATTGGTCAGACTTCTGGGGAATCTTATCATATGGAATTTGTTGAACCTGGACAAATAGTCATCATACAACCATCTGAAAGATTGTCTGGCTTAAAAACAGATTCTACGCCTTCTGATAGAATGAATTCAGGTGGGTTGAGAATTGGTATAGATTAAATTTTATAATGTAGTTTAATCACTCTTTAGGATTTTAAAAAATAAAAAATGTAGCAGGGATAGATATATTAAAAGGAGTCTTATATGATTGAGAAAATTCATAAAAAATTCAAAGGATATTATATTTTTTTAATAATTTTAATTTTATGGAAAATTGTATGTGTTCTGGGAATATGGAGTAGCTATATCTTGCCTCCTCCTGAAAGGGTTCTAGATACTTTCATAAAAATGATATACGATGGTTCTATTTTCTTAAATGCCTATGCTAGTATAAAAAGAATATTGATAGGTTTTTTTATAAGTTCACTGATAGCAATACCACTTGGAGTTATATTTGGAGTAAATAAAAAAATGTATGAATATTTCAAACCACTCTTTGAATTTATGCGAAGTACACCTCCACTAGCTTTAGTTCCAATGCTGATTTTATGGTTTGGGATAGGTGAAGAATCCAAAATTATAATTATCATTTTGGCATCTTTTTTCCCTATATTTTTAAATACATTGAAAGGCATAAAGAATTGCGATAATAAATTAATAGAAGTAGGTAAATCTTTTAACTTATCTAAAAAGAGAATTTTTTATAAAATAATAATTCCTAATTCTATGTTAGATATTGTTGTTGGACTTAGTTTAGGTCTTGGATATAGTTTTAGAGCTATAATTGGAGCAGAACTTATTGCAGCTTCTTCAGGTCTAGGATATTTAATTTCTGATGGAAAAGACATGTCACGAACTGATGTTGTATTGGTAGGAATTTTTGTTATTGGATTTTTAGGTATACTTTCAGATTATCTATTTTCAAAAGCAATAACAAAGTTTAGTAAAGGGAAGCAGGTTGATTTAAATGGTTAGAAATGGATTTTTGTTAGAGAATATACATAAAAAATATTTAGTTGATAATAAGGAACACTTGGTTCTTGATGATGTATCTTTAAATATATCTAGCGAAGAAATCACTGTTATACTAGGGGAGAGTGGATGTGGTAAGACAACATTACTTAGAATTTTAGCAGGTCTTGAAAACGCTACTAGTGGAAATGTATATTTTTACAATAATGATAAACAATGTATTCCAAAAGTAGGTGTAGTATTTCAAGAAAGCAGACTAATGCCATGGTTGAATGTGAGTGAAAATATACTTTTACATACTGAAAAAAAGAATAAAAATAAGGTTGATTTGGATAAGTATTTAAAAATGATGAAACTTGAAAAGTTTAAAAATTCATATCCAAATGAATTATCTGGGGGGATGGCTCACAGAGTAAGTATAGCAAGGGCACTTTCCTTCAATCCAGATATTTTACTGATGGATGAGCCATTTGCGGCACTAGATTACTTTACAAGAAGAAAAATGCAAAAAGAAGTTGTAAATATCCATAAAAATACTAAAAAAGGTGTAGTATTTGTGACTCACAATATAGAAGAAGCTATGGAAATAGCAAAGAAAATAATTGTTTTTAGTAAAAATAAAGGGATTAAACAGTTTAGTGTCGAAGATGAATATAATAGAGATTTAACAAAAAGCTATTATATAAGCTTAAAAAAAGAAATATTAAGGGAATTGGGGGAGTTTTAATTGATTAAGAGAAACAAAAAGATTTTAGCAGTAATGACATCTTTAGTAATGGTGTTGGTTGGTACTGTAGGTTGCTCAACAAAAAATGACGAGAAAGATGCACCTGCAAAAAAAGAGGCTAGTTTACCTAAGGAAATAAATCTGACTTATGTGAAATCACCACTTAATGTTCCTAGTATACTTGAAAAAAAGGATGATTTATTTGGAAAGGAATTTGGAAAAGACAATATAAAAGTTAATTTTCATGAATTGACAACAGGACCAGAGCAAACTCAAGCACTAGCTGCAGGAGAGATAGACTTTTTACATGCATTAGGAGGAACATCTGCAATAATAGCTGCTTCAAATGGTGTTGGTCTTAAAGTTACAAATATTTACAGTAGATCACCAAAAGGATATATGCTTATAACTAATAATGAAAATATTAAATCTATAAAAGATTTAAAAGGCAAAAAGATAGTAGGACCAAAGGGTACTATACTTCATCAATTGTTAATTGCAGCACTTGCTAAGGAAGGTTACACTATAGATGATGTTGAATATGTAAATATGGATATTCCTAGTGCTGCTTCTGCATTAGAAAGCAAAAGTGCTGATGTAGCAATGCTTGCAGGTCCAACAGCATTAAAAACAATAAACTCAGGTGCTAAGATGATTGTAAATGGAGAAGGCTTAGTTAGTGGAATAATAGTTACTGCAGTAAGTGATGATTTTGCTGAAAAATATCCTGAGTTAGTAAAAAGATTTATGAAAGTTCATGAAGAGACTTTAAAATATATGGATGAAAACAAGGATAAAGTAATGGATGTTGTATCTAAAGAAGTGGGGCTATCTTTAGATGAAACTAAAGAAATGTATTCTTGGTATGATTTTAGTTCTAAAATAACAGATAAAGATATAAAAGAGTTAGAAGACACACAAGAATTCTTAATGTCTAATGGAATGCAAGAGAAGAAAATAGATATTAAAGACATGTTGTACAATCAAGACTAGAATGTTAAATTAGAAAATACACCCTTTTTATTATGGAAACAGTATAGTAAAAGGGTGTATTTTTTATTACTATATAAAAATACAACTAAAAGCAACTTACTATTTTATCTACACTTATGTAGTCTAGTAACTTTCTCATTTTTTTACGATGAAGTAAAAACTTAGAATATGTGTCTTCTGATTGTTTTGTATCTCCGTAAACCTTCCAATATTTAATCATAGAAACTTCATAATTACTATATCCCATAAATCCAATCACATCTTTGAGAGGATATCCTAAAAAAATTCCTATTTCATCAGGAAAAGTATCACCCTTAAGCTTATCTACTAAATGTTCTAAATAAGCATTAACATTTGTATTTTGTTTGTATCCCAGAAATTTTAAAAAATTTACTGTTTTTTTACATTTTAGCCTTTCTGATAAAGCTTTTTTGTTTACAAATAAGATTTTTAATCCCTTTTTCTTTTTATCAATAACTATAAAATCTATCTTTTTACATTTATATAGATATTTGTAAATATCACTAATTTTTTCCTCTCTATTTACATCAGTAAATGAGATATTTATTATTTCAGCAGGTTTAGAACCTAAAAAGACAGGACCTAAAACTTCTAAAAGCCATTTTATATAAGATGATTCAATTTTATTTTTACAACAAAATTGTGAATTACAACAAGACATAAAAGATAACCTCCTTCAAATGAAAATTAATATCAATTAATTAGATTATACTATGAATGATAATCAATATCAATAATAAATATATATTTTTTTTTATTTAGTTACTTATTTATTATAATTTCCCAAAAAATAAATTATATCTTGTTTAATTTTAGTAAATAAAAAATAAAAATATAGAAATACTAAGTTAAGAAAGAAATATATTTAAATTTTTTGTAATACAAAACATCTAGGAGGGTAATAAAAATGAAATTAAAAAGAACCTTATTTGTAGGACTAGCGTTAGTATTAGCTATAGGAATGACTGCATGTACTAAAAAAACAGAAGAACCAAGTGAGAATGCAGGGAAAAATCCCAATGAATCAGTAAATAATAATGAAGGTTATATGAATTATTATTCAACAAGCTATAATGATTATATAGCAGGTTTAAATAGATATTCTATTTATGATACTCCAGAGAGTATAAATAATCAGTTTAAGGATAAAGAATATCCAGGAAATGAAAAATATTTAGCTGATGTGAAGGCTGCATATAAAGATAGTAGAGATAAAATACAATCATTTGTAACATCTCTTAAAAAAGATGGTAAAACAGAAGATACAGAATTAAAGAAAATGAATGATGAATTAATAACTGAAGGTGAAAGATTAATAAAAGATATAGATGAGAGAATAAAAAAATTAGATAATGTATCTGATGAAGATATGAAAAAAGGTCAAAATGACTTTATGAAGATAGTTCATGGAACAGAAGATGTTGGAAATGATATAGGTAGTGGTTTTAGAAAAATGATAAAAGATATGAATGATAGACTAGGAATAACAGGAAATAATAAAAAATAATAGAGTAAATATCTAGTTAGAAAATAAAAAAGTTTTACAATATATAGAAGCCCTAAAAGTATTATCTTTTTTGGGCTTCATATTTTTTATATTAATGATAAATTAATAATTGTATAATATCATATAACTATTGAAAATACAAAGATTTAGACACTAGAAAGTCAATAAAAGATATCTATTTATTTTTAACTAAGAAAAACAAAAAATAAAAAATTTAAATAAATTTATTGACAAATATTATTAATGAATATATCATATATAACATAGCAACAAATGATAATCGAATTAAATTTTAAATTAAATAACGTCTTATCAAGAGTGGTGGAGGGACTGGCCCTTTGAAACCCGGCAACCAGTATATTTTATATACATTGGTGCTAAATCCTGCAACTAATATAGTTGATAGATGAGTATAAATAGCTTTCTAAGCCTGAGTTTATACTCAGGCTTTTATTTTGTTATATATAAATTAAAATACATAAGCGAGGATAAACATAAAAACTTAGCATAATAATAGGGAGGAAATTTTATGATTAGCATAAAAAATGTTAATAAGTATTATGGAAAGATTCAAGTACTTAAAGATGTAAGTATTGAAATAGAATCTGGAGAAATTTTTGGAATAATAGGTCATAGTGGAGCAGGAAAATCAACACTACTTAGATGTATAAATGGCTTAGAAGAATATCAAGAAGGTAATGTGCTTGTTTCAGATAAGGAAGTAAAGTCACTGAATGAAAAGCAAATGAGAGATTTAAGAAAAGAACTAGGCATGATTTTCCAACACTTTTCATTACTTGAGAGAAGAACTGTATTTGATAACGTAGCATTACCATTAGAATGTTTTGGATATACAAAATCAGAAATACAGAAAAGAGTTTTAGAGCTATTAGAAGTGGTTGGTATATCTGAAAAGAAAAATGATAAACCTAGGAACTTAAGTGGTGGTCAGAAACAAAGAGTTGCAATTGCCAGAGCTTTAGCACTAAATCCACAAGTACTTCTTTGTGATGAAGCAACTTCAGCATTAGACCCAAATACTACAAAATCAATTCTTTCATTACTTGAAGATATAAATAAAAAATTAGGAATAACAATAATTGTTGTAACTCATCAAATGGAAGTTATAAAACAGATTTGTGGAAGAGTAGCAATAATGGAAAATGGAGAAGTACTAGAGGTAGGAGATACAGAAGAGATTTTCTTAAGAAATACTAAGGGACTTAGAAAATTAATAGGTGAAGAAAGTATAATTTTACCAAAAGGAACAAATATAAAGATACTATTCCCTAAAGATATTTCTAATGACGCTATTATAACGACTATGGCAAGAGAACTAAATATAGATGTATCTATAATATTTGGTAAATTAGAACAATTTAAAGAAGATATTTTAGGTTCACTTATCATAAATGTTTCAGATAAAAGTGGGGAACAAGTAAAACAATATCTAACTAGTAAAGGCATAAGATGGGAGGAAATGATAAATGAATAGTTTAATCGACTTTTTAACAACACTATTTCCAAATGCATTGTTACAAACTTTGTATATGGTTATAGTACCAACTATAGTAGCAACAATATTAGGATTTATACTAGCAATCATATTAGTAGTTACAAAACCAGATGGATTAAAACCAAATAGCACAATAAATAGTGTTTTAGGGTTTATAGTAAATATATTTAGAAGTTTCCCATTTATGATACTTATAGTTGCAATGATTCCAATAACTAGATTAATCGTTGGAACAAGTATAGGGGAAACTGCTGCAATAGTACCAATAACTATTGGTGCAGCACCATTTATCGCTAGAATTATAGAAAGTTCGTTAAATGAAGTTGACAAAGGATTGATAGAAGCTGCAAGATCTTTTGGGGCTACAAAGAGACAAATAGTATTTAAAGTTATGATAAAAGAAGCTATGCCTTCAATAGTATCTGGAATTACATTATCAATAATATCTATACTTGGTTATACAGCTATGGCGGGTGCAGTAGGAGCTGGAGGATTAGGTAATGTAGCACTTATTTATGGATATCAAAGATTCGATACAGCAGTAATGGTGTATACAGTAATAGCACTTGTAATATTAGTTCAGATAATACAAGGTATAGGAAATCTAGCTTACAAGAAACTAAAATAATTTAATCATAAAAACTTTAAAGAGGGGGAGTAAAAAATGAAATTAAAAAAATTATTATCAGTAGCATTGGTGTCAGCAATAGCAATATCAGCAGTTGGTTGTTCAAACAAAGAGGATAAGAAAATACTAGTAGGGGCTTCATCAAATCCACACGCAAAGATACTGGAAGTAGCAAAACCTTTATTAAAAGAAAAAGGGTATGATTTAGAAGTAAAAATATTTGATGACTATGTACTT
The DNA here is from genome assembly GCF_045899875.1 of Clostridioides sp. GD02377. NCBI lineage: Bacteria > Bacillati > Bacillota > Clostridia > Peptostreptococcales > Peptostreptococcaceae > Clostridioides > Clostridioides sp. GD02377. Next base: position 154,517 of record NZ_JBJODA010000004.1, on the reverse strand, counting down.
CCAAACACAGCTTTAGATGAAGGTTCTTTAGATGCAAATTTCTTTCAACATATTCCATTTTTAGAGGAAACAGTTAAGGAGAAAGAATATAAACTTACGTATACAGCTAAAGTTCATATAGAGCCAATGGGCTTCTATTCAGAAAAAGTTAAGTCATTAGATGAAATAAAAGATGGAGCAGTTATAGCTGTACCAAATGATGCAACTAATGGAGCTAGAGCGCTTAAATTATTAGCAAAAAATAAAATAATAGAAGTAAAAGATGGAGAACTTATAACTAAAAAAGATATAACTAAGAATCCTAAAAATATACAAATAAAAGAAATGAATGCAGAGCAATTACCAACAGTATTAAAGGATGTTGATGGAGCAGTTATAAATTCTAATTATGCTTTAACAGCTAACTTAAATCCTACTAAGGATGCTATAGTAATAGAGTCAAGTGATTCTCCATATGTGAATATAATAGCTTGTAGAGAAGATAATAAAGACAGTGATAAGATGAAAGCTTTATCAGAAGCTATGAACAGTAAAGAAGTTAAAAAATTTATACAAGATGAATATAAAGGAAGTATAGTTCCAGCTTTTTAAATTGAATATACAAAATCTATAAAATGAGTAAAATTAAAAATATTTACTCATTTTTTTTTATAACTAGAAAGTGACAAATTTTTTGGAAGAATTGTGGTAACATATTTATAGGTAAAACTATATAAAAATGAAGAAGTGGTGGGGAATATGGAATCTAAGGGAACTTTAAGCAAGAATAAGGTCTATATACTAGCTAATGGGGTATTTTTGATTATTGCACTTTTAAATATAAATTTGTATACAGTTTCTATAAATATGTATAGGATAATTTTACTTTGGATATTTGGATACTCTATAGTTTATATAACTAGTTTTAAAAAAGACGAATTTATAAATATATTAAAGTCAGGGTGTCTCGTATTAGTTTTTGTAAGTATTTTAGGCGTAGCAGATTTAAAACTTCAAACATTCCAAATTGTATTACTAAATTTAAGTATAATTAATATGTCTACTTTTATATATTTAACCATTTCTAAAGTAAAAAATTTGAGAATAAGCCCTGTATTAATCTTTTATAGTGCTTTTGTCATAGTAGACTATTTTATAAGAAATATTTTTAGTGATTTTAACTGGAATATGATTATTATATTAGTTAATATTGTCGTGTCGTTGTTTAATTTGATATATTTATTGAATAAACTTGATAGCACAGTTGAACACTATAAGTTAATAAAAGATTTATCATATTTTGCTTTTTTTACAACTATTATAGGATTTATAGCAATTTATTTTAGTGTAGTAGATACAGAGAGATTAATAGGAGTAGTGTATTTATTATTATGTAACCACACTTATTATGTATATGTATACAGTCTCAATAATAGAATAGTATATCCATATTACGAGCTTGATTATATAAATAAAAAATTAAGTAGAAAGTCAGAGCAATTAAGTAAGATAAATTTAGCTATAGAAAAAGATATGACTATACAAAGAACACTAAAGAATTATATAGACCAAAGGAAAGAGTTATTGAGACAAGCTCTTGATACAATACCAAACGTATGGATAGTAACGGATTATGATTTTAATATAAGTTATACAAATAATAAGTTTAAAGATGAATTTTCAAAAGATATGAGTAATTTTTATAAAATATTAACTTTTGTCAAAGAAGATAAAAATGTAGCTGAAAAATTAAAAAAATTTGACAATGATATAAGTATAATCGACAAGCAGGTAGAATTAAATGATAAAATCTATTTGTTGAGTTTAAGTAATAATAAAGATGAAAGTAATTACTTAATAAGCTTAAATGATATTACAAATGAAATCAAAATGGATGAGGAAATAAGACATATAAATAAAGATTACAAAAACATTATATTAAATATTCCATCCCCTATACTTGTGAGGAGTGCTGAAGGTGGTATAAAGAAGAATAAGATAATTAGTATAAATAAGAAATATGAAAAGAGTTTTAGATGTAATTCCAGTGATTTAGTTGGTATGACATTAGAACAGTATTTTGAAACTTTCAATATAGATTTCTTTGATAATAGAGAATTTAAAAGATTAAATCTTACACAAGAAAAGAAAGCTGAAATAGTAAGTTACAATGATACAGCAAACTGTATAGTTAATTTTGTAATGTCTGATATAGATGGTGAAGACCGTGTTGAAGAAGTTAGAGTTGGAGACTACTGGTCAGATAATAAGCTATTTAAATTGCTTACATTTAGAGATATAACTAAAGAGATAAATATACTTAGAATAGCAAATGAACAAAAGATAATATACGAAAAATTACTTGATGCTATACCAGAGGCTATTTTTCTTGAAGATTTAAGTACATCAAGAGTTCTATATACAAATAGAGCTTTTAGAGAATTATTTGGAATTTCTAGTGATGTATTAGGAGCCACAACGCAAAAATATAGAAATATATTAGTAAAAAAATACATAAATAATTTAAATATAGGAGAGAGAGAAAAGAGCATTCACATAGTAAACGAAAATAATCATATTAGAGAAGTAAAGATGATATCAAGAACATTGTATTTTGGACAAAAGAGAAGTAGAGTTAGAATTATTAAAGATTTGAGTGTACAAAGAGAGTCTGAAAGACTTAAGAAAGCACTAATAAAACAGAGACAATATGACCAAATGAAGATGGAGTTTTATGCTAATATATCTCATGAACTTAAGACTCCTTTAAATAATATATACAGCTCAGTTCAACTTGTCGAAAATCTTTATAAAAAAGGAAAAATAATAGATTTTCAGAATATACTAAAAGAACATATACAAATAACTAAACAAAATATGTTTAGATTATTGAGATTAATAGATAACATAATAAATATTTCTCAAGTTAAGTCAGAGATATATAAGATTAAAGCAGTTAATTTTGATATTATCGATATAACAGAAAGAATAGTTACATCTATTAGCAGTTATGCTAGGTCTAAGGGAATAGATTTGATTTTTGATACAAATGAGGAAACTATGAGGGTAGGGCTTGACCCAGAATCTATAGAAAGGATAATATTGAATATATTATCAAATTCTATAAAGTTTACTTTAGAAGGTGGAGAAATTCTTGTAGGTATCTATAAAAAAGGTGAGACAGTAGAAATACTTATAAAAGATACTGGAATAGGTATAGAAAAAGATAAATTGAGTGACATATTCAATCGATTTAAACAAATTGAAAATAGTGGTATATCAAATGAATTTGGAAGTGGGATAGGATTGTGTCTTACAAAATCATTGATTGAAATTCAAAATGGGGAAATTTACATAGACAGCAAAGTAGGAGAAGGGACTGAAGTGAAGATTATATTCCCAATTAAAGAAGTGGTTGAAGAAGTCTATGATAATTCAAATTATAATGACAATATTGAAAAATTCGAAATAGAATTTTTTGATATATACAAATAATAAATATTGAAATCTATTATTTGTATACAATCATAAAATAAGTTGATTTTATTTATGTTTTTAGCTAGACTTAGTTTATTGCAAATAAATTTTATGAGGTGAAGTTTTGGAAAAGGATTTTTTTAGAAAAAATGGTATTGATTTAGCCAAATCAATATTAGGCAAATATCTTATAAGAAAGTATGAAGATAAAACAATCGTTACTAAAATCATAGAGACAGAAGCCTATATGGGTATAAATGACAAAGGAGCACATGTATATGGTGATAAAAAAACCGACAGAACGAAGCCATTATATTTAGATGGTGGGCATATATATGTTTATTTAATTTATGGGATGTACAACTGTTTAAATTTATCAGCAAATGTAGAAAACACACCAGAGTGTGTATTAATAAGAGGTGTAGAACCTATAACTTCTTTAGATGAGATATCTATAAATAGATACAATAAATCTTATAATAATTTGAGTAAATATCAAATAAAGAATATTACTAATGGGCCAGGAAAGCTTTGTAAGGCTCTAAAAATAGATAGAAGTCTAAACAGCAAGAGTATAATGGGTGAAGAATTATATATAAGTGATTTTTATTATGATGATGAAGGAGTAAAGGTATTTAGTAAGGATGATATAGATATAAAAACTAGTAAGCGTATAAATATAGATTATGCAGAAGAGGCGAAAGATTTTTTATGGCGTTTTTATATAGAATAAGTCTTTATGTAAGTGAGATATATATTTATTAAGTGAGATATATATTTATAGGAAAAATTTTCTATAGATATATATCTCACTTTTTTTACATAATTTTTAATTTAATAAAAATAAATTTATGAATTACAGACATATTTTAATAAATTTATAATTATTTTACTAATATAAATAAAGATATATTTTGGCGAAATTAGCGATTAAAATTAATTTTTTCTCTGTATTTTATCAAAAATGATAAAACTTGTATAGATAATTAACTTATTTTATAAGTAATTAATTAATTATTAAAGAATGAAGAAATTTTGACAAAAAAAGAAATTCTATTTAGAATAGAGATATGTTTAAAAGAATCCTATAAAGATGATGTTATATTTCTTATAGTAAGCAATTCTTATTAAATAAAAAATTAGATAATGTATTTTAAGAGGACATAAAGCACTTCAATAACACTTGACAATCTAAAAATTGACAAGTCTGTATCTAAAAAATATGTATAATATTAAATTGTAAAATAGAAGATGTTGCAGAGTAAAAAAAGACATTGAATAGATGTCATTAAATTGTAAGATTATGTTATAATTATAAAAAAGGATGTAATAATGTGTAGAAATAATAATATAATAATTTGAATTTTTAATAATTAAATTTAAATAAGACATGCAACATATAAAATATAATTTAGATATATTGATTAGATAGGATATATTAATAAGATTAATACATTAGTATGAATTATTTTGATAATATATTGAATCATATTAATAACTTAAGTTTTATTATATAAAAAATAAATACTTATAAAGAATAGATATTTAGTTAGCAAAGTTATATAAAAATATGTGAAAAATAAATCTTAAAAATATAGACAAAACAAAAATAATAAATTATAGTAATACTAATGAAATTTTTAAAGAGTGAAATAAAATAGGTATAATAGCCTATATTTATATTTTTGTATTTATATTATGAAAAAATTAAAATTATTTAGGGGTGATGGTTTTGAATAAGGACATAGGAGCAAAAATAAAACAACTTAGAACTCAAAAACAAATGACACTGAAAGATATGAGTGAAAAAACAAACTTATCAATTGGTTTCTTGTCACAGCTTGAAAGAGGATTGACAAGCGTAGCAACAGATTCCTTAGGAAAAATAGCAAGTGTATTAGATGTAGAATTAACATACTTTTTTATGAAGCCAAAAGAGCATAAAAGAGCTGTATTGAGAAGTTATGAGAAAGAAGTGTTTGATGTAGAAAATTCAACATTTATACATTATCATTTATCATCTAATTTAAAAGAAAAAACAATGTTGCCAAGACTAATTGAAATTCTTCCAAGTAAGAGTAATGAAGATATTTGTTGTTATGTACATAAAGGTGAGGAGTTTGTGTACGTGCTAGAGGGTACTCTTACAGTATTTTTGGGTGATGAGCAAATAGAAATGTATCAAGGAGACACAATACACTATAATAGTGAAAAGAACAATCATAATTGGGTTAATTACACTAATAAATTAGTAAAGATTTTGGTTGTAAGTATCCCAAATCCATTTGAGAAATCTGATACAATTAAAGAAGTTTAAATTTTAACTATTAATATTAGCTAATAAGGAGGTACTATAGTGAAAAAAATTGGATTCATAGGTGCAGGAAATATGGCAAGCGCTATGATAGGAGGGATAGTAAATTCAAAATTAGTTGAACCTGATATGGTTATAGCATCAGCATATAGTCAAGGAACTCTTGATAGAATATATAAAAGTTTTGGAATAAAAACTACAAAAGATTCAAAGGAAGTAACTAGAAATTCTGATATAGTGATTGTAGCTGTTAAACCAGATATATATGATGATATTTTAGAAGAGATAAAAGATTTTATAGATGATAGTAAAATTATAGTTACAATAGCAGCAGGAAAATCTATAGAAGATATAGAGTCAATAATAGGAAATGATAAGAAAATAGTTAGAACAATGCCAAATACTCCAGCTCTTGTAAATGAAGCTATGTCTTCTCTTTCTATAAATAGAAATATAAACAATGAAGACCTAGAAGCAGTTACAGAAGTATTTAATTCTTTTGGAAATACTGAAGTAGTGCCAGAATATCTTATAGAAGCAGTAATTGGAGCGAGTGGTTCAGCACCAGCATATGTATTTTTATTTATAGAAGCTATGGCAGATGCGGCAGTAATTGCAGGTATGCCAAGACAACAAGCATATAAATTTGCATCACAAGCAGTTATGGGTTCTGCGAAAATGGTACTTGAAACAGGAAAACATCCTGGTGAGTTAAAAGATATGGTATGTTCACCTGGAGGAACTACTATAGAGGCAGTTAAGGTACTTGAAGAAGAAGGTTTTAGAGCCTCTGTTATAAAAGCTATATGTGCATGCATAGATAAATCTAAAAAGATTAGTGAATAATAAAAATTTATTGCAAAGAAAAAGAATTGCCTTTCATAGAAAATTTCTATTTTAGGCAATTCTTTTTCTTTATTTATTTAATTTTTAAAATAAGCCTGAAAGCCAATTTTTTATTTTTTCAAAAAAACCAACTGAATCATCGTTATTTGATTGATTTTCTGAATTATTTGTGTCCTCGTTATTTGATTGAGAGTTATCTTTATTTTCATTGTTAGTTGTATTATCATTTTCTGAGTTATTTGAATTACTATCATTATTTGAATTAGTATTATCTTGTGGATTTATTTGAACACCTTCTGTAGAGTTTATTACAGCATTAGAGCCAAGAGACTCATCATTAGTGTTATTTAAGATTCCTAAATCTTTTTTATCTCCACCTGAGAATAAACCAGAGAACCAGTCTCCTATTCCACTAAACCATCCACCAATAGTGTCTAATATACCAGAGCCTTTAACACTTTCACCTAATTTCTTTAATTGCTCATTTACATTATCTGATACATTGTCCAATGTATTTTTCATGTTATTGTAATCATAATCTTGGTCAGCTATTTTTTTCATTACACCTTTAATTTGTTCTTTTTGCTCTGGTGTAATAGTAATATTGTAATTATTTACAACATTGTTTATTGTATTTGCTATTTGATTAGTATCTTTTGTTCCATTTTTTACAATTTCTGTTTTTATATCATTCATTACAGCAGTTGCTTTTTCCTGGCCTATATCATCTCCTAAATCACCTGTAACTACCAATTCTTCAGAAGCAATCTCTTTCTTTGTCTCATCAAGTTTCTTTCCTGAAGCATCTTCAAATGCCTTCATAATTCCTGTTAATGCACCAGTACCACTTACAGGATATGGAGCAGCAGCGATAACATTTGCATCTTCAAGTCCAGCTGTTGTAAGTGTTGAAGCAATCATTGAGCTAGTTACCCAAGTTAAATTTGCTGTTTTAACATTAATTCCATTTCCTTTTTTAGTAGGTTCAACATATGAACAAGATATAGTAACTTTTCCAAGCTGACCTTCTGTTGCAACACCTTGTAAATATTGTCTTTCTTCTGCATTTGTTACATCTAAAACTAAGACTTGGTCTTTTTTTACTCCAAAGTAATTAAGCATTTGTTGCTTTTGAGATTCTGATAAGTTAGCTCCAAGTGTAACTACATTTGTGCCATCTGCATAAGAAAGGTTCATACTTCCAAGTACAAGCATCGTAGATACGATAATAGAGCTAATTTGTTTTTTAAACTTCATAATATTCCTCCTAGATTTAACATACATTACATTTTCAAATATACTTTTTATTAATATATTGAATAAAAATATGTGCTACATTTCTATTATACTAAATATAAACTATTTTTTAAATCAATGCGATTACAAGATTGTAATAAAAAAGGGAATATAAGGAAGATAATAAAAAAATAATTTTTGTAAGAGATTGAAAAAACAATTAATGTAGTATACTATAATATAGAAATGATTATGATAATGTTATAGAATCGGAAGGAGAAAAATAAATGTCAAAAGAATTAGTAAAAGACAGAGTAATAAAATATTTAATAGAAGACTTATTAGTACCTCAGGATATGATTGATACAAATGTTGAATTAGCGGAATTTGAAGAAGGCGCAGAAGGAGTTTTAGATATTATTGTAAATGTTAAAGATGAGGAAGACTATTATGCACCTGTAATGATAGTACAATGTTTGGATGAAGATGTAGAGCTAGAAGGCGAAGTTTTACAAAAACAAATAGAATTTTTAGAAGAAGTGGATAATATAACTATGTCAGGTAGATTAGTTTTAACTAATGGGGATGCTATGATGTATGCTGATTGGAGAGGCGAAGAATACGATACTGAGGCAGCTCTTCCAACTTATGATATAATGGTAAAAGAGTTTAATGAAATGGAACAACAGGTCAAAGAATTAGAAGAACATCACCATCACGATGAAAATTGTGGATGCGGATGCAATCATCATGAAAATTAAACATTAAGCATATATATTAAAAGGGGCTGTCGCATGAGCAAATTAAATTTGTTCTGTGATAGCTCTTTTACCTATCTTAATAAGTACATTTTTAATTATTTTATATAAAAATAATACATTCTGATAGAATATTTTCTTTACCTCTGCTTAAAAATCTTCTGAAATTCATATTTTGTTTTACTTGAGTGAAAGCTATACTTCTATTCATCCTAAATTTATACCCCTGCGGGCTTATAATTCTTTTTAAGTTTTCTTTTCTCATGGAATAACTTAGATACTTGTAAGTTTTTAGTTCTATTCTCAAGAGAAATCTTACTATTACTGCCATTTATACTGGCAATTACTACACTCTTCACAAGTGTAGCAAGTTATTTTACTTTTATAGCCTGTTTTTGATTTCCTTTAGTAAATTCTAAATCATCTATGTTTTTGTCTTCTAAAATTTCTTGTATTTTATATAAAATCATAGCATTATTCCATGCATATTTACTAGAAGTATCTTTATTGTTAAATTCATCATTCATTTTACAAATCTCCTAAGTTTAATTATATTATATCAAAAAGACAGCATTTTATTATTATAAGTAATATATAATAAAGTTGTTATGGCTGAGATTATATGTTAATATTAGAAATAATTATATAAAAAATAATTATTATCAAGTGTATATACTTATAAGTATATGAACTTTTAAATTACGGAGGAAGAATGAATAATACGCAAAAGATAGAGACAGGATTAAAATACAATAAAGCAAAAAAAATGGACAAAAACTTTATGTATCAAGACTTAAAAAGAAGTAACTGTTATAACACTGATTTTTCAAATTCAAACTTTAATTTTACAAGTTTAAGAGGAGCTCACTTTAAGTCTTGTAACTTTTATGGGTGTACGTTCAAATCAGCAGAAATAATAGGAGCAAACCTAAAAAGAAGTAAATTTAAAAATGCGAAATTTGAAAATACTATATTTGAAGGAGTTAATTTAGAAGAAGTAGATTTTTCTGGTACTAAATTTAAAAACGTAATATTTTTAAATACAGATATAACTAAAGCTAAAAACTTTGATATAAATTCACCTCAAATAAAAGTATTTAAAGCAATGCCTATTATAGAGATGAGTGAAAGATTAGAAAATGCAATAAAATTTGCAATGGAAAATAAGTATGTTAAAAAATCAAGAACTTTAGATACTAAAGATGGTGGCATTAATTATATAAGTATAATGGTACTTTTAGAAAACTTTAAAGAAAAACAATTAATAGATGGATTGACATTAATTGGAGAAAGAATAGATAAGGAATTTTGTACACTAAGTTATATAATGAAAAATTTAGAAGTTTATAAATCTGAAGGTATATTATAATTTATGTCAAAATATACTGTAAAATGTTATCCCCTACAAAGAAGGTAGCATTTTTTTATACAAGGGTCTATCCAAAAAAGATAGACTCTTTTTTGTTAGATAAATAAAAAAATACCACATGAAATAATTATTATATAATACCCAACATTTAGTATATATACTAAAGTAATAACTTGAAAAAATATTAAGCAAGGGAGTTAATGTGAAAAATATATAGATGATACAAGACTTTTTGGTTATTTAGTATTAATAGTTTTAATATTATATAATATATTAATAGGTAGAGAATACCACATTATAAATTTTTCATTGTATTGAAGAATACACTAAAAGGGAGAAAAAAGAATATGGATTATAGTATAGGTGAAATGACATACAATATATCTTGCTTTGGAGAATTACATCCACTAAAATATTTTAAACAATTTACTACATATCAAAATATACAATTATCTAATAAAAAGTCTAAAGATTATAGAATAGAATATACAACTCCATCTATAGAAATATACTCATTAAAATTATGTGATACAAAAATAGTGGATACAATAAAAGGAACTTCATTAGAAGGGCAACATTTAAGTGGGAAAAATCTTATTATATTGGGTAATATTAATATGAGTTTAATATTAAAATATGAAAATACCAACAAAAAATGTAAGCGTAATAAACATAAAAAAAATAAAGTATTAAATATTATGTTGCCATTTAGTACTTTCATAGTTATCCCAAATTATGATAGTAATGAGGAAAGAATTAATCTTAGATACTTTGTAGAAGACGTAAGTGTAAAGCTCAATCAGAGTAAAATATTTGTAAGTGTAACTATGTTAATGCAATATTTAGAGTAATAATAATCTAATATCTAACAGACATAAATAGAAAAGAGTGATGTAATGAAGGTAATAAATGAATGTAGGATAGACTTTCAATATAGATTATCACCTAAAAGTCCTGTAATAGTAAAGACTATCTGTAGTAATGTAGTTTCTACTGATATAGTAAAGGATATATTAAAGATAGAAAAATATGTAGATAAGAAACATTCCTATTCTTTTGATATAGTAACATATACAGTTTGCATTTCAAATGTTAGTAAGTATATTGTAACTAATGCATTTTTTCAAGATAAAATTCCAACAGGGACAAAATTTATAAATAACTCAGTAACTATAAATAGTATAAAGAAATATTTCATAAATCCAGAAAAAGGGTTTAGTTTGCATGATATTAATTCAGGAAAATGCATAATAATAACATTTAAAGTTATAGTATTACCTCATTATCTCTGTAATACAATAAAAAATTGCTCCACTATAGAACATGACTATATTTACAATATTGAGATGTCTCCCACTAGAGTAGTAATGAAAAGTAATAAAGTGAACACACATGTTGAAAATAAAGTATTTAAATCATTACAAGTGGATAACAATATAAAAATATCTCAAAGAATAGATAAAATAATCGATATAAAAGTAAAAGTAAATATACTAGAAACAAAGGTTGTTAATACTCCTGCTAATGATGTATATAGAAAACAAAATTCTGATGTATGCACCTTTATTATTTTAGGTAACATAGAATACGAAATAAATTATAAACTAAAATGTAAAAAAACTAATAGAAAAAACAAAAACCAAAAAATGAAAACTAAAATAAGTGTTTTTGGATTTTCTTGTAACATGCTTGTACCTATTGGTATTACCTATTTAAATAAAGATAATATAAAAATAAATATTGAAAATACATCAACAAGCCAAATTTATAAAGGTAAATTGTTTGTTAGCTCAAATATATTACTATATTATTAAAACCATCGAATATTATCAAGTATAATCGATGGTTTTTTATAATAAAGAAATAAACTGTATAGTATTTATAAATACTCATGATAGAAGATATTTTTAACTAGGATCTATATTTAAAACTGTCTTACTTGGATATGGATTAGTTTGTGATGTAACAGTAATAAAAAAATCATACCTAACACCTAATGGTTGATTAGAAGGAATGACCGCATCTAGTTCTATTAATTTGCTGCTATTAGGAGGTAAATTTGTTAATTGAGGTAAAGTTGCTTGATAAAGTGTATTAGTAGGTACATCAGTTATTTTTGTACCATTAATGTACAGTGTATAAGAAATAGCTACTTTTTGTATAGTTATTGAATAACTGTCATAGCCTCCACCAGTGTTTTTAAAATAATTTAATATAACTGCAGTATTGCCTGCAGGTGTAACAATATATGATGTTGAATCATCTATTTTATTAGCTGGATTTGGCAATAATGAAACTCCAGGGACTAAAGAGCAAGTTATAGTGTTACTTTGTTCACCACCATATATTTTAGTAGGCGATATATCATTATAGTAAGAAACAGCAGTTGCCTGAGTAGTCATTGAAGAACCAGAGACCAACATTAATTGAGGTATTACTGTAAAAGTTACATATCCAGACATAGATGGACCTAACTGTGGTATTGAAATAACAACATTTTTTGTAGAACTATTATAGGTTGCATTACAGAATGAAGTTGTGTTTATAGAAGTAAATAAGAAATTATTATTTATAGGAATTTGTATAGTACCATTTACTAAATTTACTAAACTATTATTTTGGAATATAAGTAAAAATTGCATAACAGAATTAGTACTTATACTAGCAGTTTGGTTATATATAGTAGAAGTGGTTTTATCTGTTGCACTTAATGTCATTACTAAGTTTGGATGATTCACTGTTATAGCTAATGTATTAGAAACTGTGGTATAACTACCACCTTGAATTTGTTGATATAGGCATTGTGCAATATTATTTTGTGTAGAAGTTAATGCACCAATACTCTTAGTTGCACTAATTATTCTACAGGTCATGTTGTAAGCTATTGTTTGTGATGATACTCTGGCATCTATTGTTCCTTCAGTAGGTAATGTAACTGTATAAGATGATACTGTTGGTATTATAGATACACCGTTTTTAAATGCAGAACCTACATAAGATTGACCTCCATTTGGAAGAACATCCTTTACATATAGTCCATATGCAATGGTACCTTGAGGAATAGTCACTGTAATTGTGTAGGTTATTAAAGAGCCAACCTTAAATGTAGATGCGATATTACTTTTTGATACTATTATGTTAGCTGAAGAGATTTTAACTGATGCACTTTTATTAAGATTAGAATATTGGTAGTTATCTGAATAATCATCATATTCTTGAGAATATGGATTAGTATTAGTTGCTGTAGTGGTAATACTTACTCCTGGAGCCATGACTGAGCTTATAGTTACACTGTATGTTAAAGTGATAGATTGACCTGGAGCAAGTTTATCAATACTAACAATAATACTATTATCTTCAATTTTAATTTCATCATAACTACCTGTTCCATTAACTATTAAGCTATTTTTCTTAAGAGTAAACCAGTTAGATAAAGTATCATTAAGAGTAAAATTAAATGCATCTGTTTCTGTTCCTAGTGTATTAGTATTTTTTATAGTAACTGTATATGTGTAGATTTCATTAGATTTTATAACTGTTGTGTTAGGACCATTAACAGTCTTAGTTAATTGAATATTAGGGGTGCCTAGATTAAAGTTTACTTGTGCACGATTGCTATAGGCATATCCATAGGTATTTATTCCTTTTAGTTTCATTAGATTAGCATTTTGGCCAGAAGAACCAAGTTGTTCTATTTGTACTTTAAAACTAATAGTAGCAGTAGTTAAGCCAGGTATATTTCCATAGAAGAAATCCACTCCATGGGGACTTATTAGTTTAGGTTGAGATACAGGATTATAACCAGTGTAGTTGTAAGTTAAGTTGGTTATAGGATTAGATGATAATGGGAAAAAGTCATCTATATAAACTTGTTTTTGAGTAGCTTGTAATGTAGATGCATTGTAAGTTAATAAATACTCAGCAAAATCTCCAGGAGCTAAAGAATTTATTGTTTTAGAGGTTCCATTTTTATAGTATCCTTTAACAAACTGTTTGGTAATTGTTCCTACACTTATACTTGAAGATACACTAGAATTATCAGTGACTTGAGTTAATGAACCTACAAGAGTACCTGTAATATCAGTAGTTGAAGTAAAAGGATCAGAAGCTACGACAGCTAGATTTATGTTATTTGTATCAAATTTATAAATATAAAAACTATTAATTTTTGCACTTATTGTTACAATCTGTGTAGAGTTTTGTGGCATAAAAGCAAAGTTGTAAGTTAGATAATATCCTTTCATTGTAGAACTATTTGCCACTGATGTTGGATTAATAGAGCTAGATAGATAAAGGATTCCATCAGGTAACAAATAATGAACTAATACATTTTGTATATTGTAATATTGCCCAACCTTATATACATAGGTGTAAGTTACTGTATTTTGTATATCAACTATAGATTTACTTGTAGAAGTAGCTATTATCAAATCCATTGCTGAAAAACTAGTAGTACTGCTAGAACTGGCTGTTACTTGAGGGTTTGCTGATATCATACTAATGTACATATTCAATGTAGTACCATGAACAATATAATTTCCTTGATTACTGTTATATTGATTCCATATTGCAAAATTAAAATTTAAAGTAGTATTGCTACTTACTGAAAGATTTACATTACTATAATAAAGTTGAGTATACATTTTATTATTAATACTAACCAAGTTAATAGTAGGAGTTGTAAATTGTGATGCATCAGTACCTAAAGTAGTAACATTTCCTATATATCTAATTCCATCATCTAATAGTATTGTTATATTAACTAAGGATGAAGAATTTGAATTATTATAAAACTTGCAAGTAGCAGTGCTAACTTGAGTATAATCATTTAAAGTGAGTAGACTACCTGCACCTTTTAATACTTTTCCAGGTGTAGTAATAGTACTATTAAACATTATTGTTTGAAAAGACATAGCTATACTATTAGTAATTACTACATTACCTATATCATAGCTTCCTCTAGGCATAGTATCTGCTTGACAAGATACACTTATTCCAGAAAATATATATCCAAATGGTATTACAGTTCCATTTTTAAATTTAGTATTACACTTAACAGTGATACTAAAAGTGAAATTTACCTCCATAGGTGCAAGGTCTTTCATATTAATCCAAGAGTATGTGATGCTATTATCCGCATTTGTTATACTAGATGTTTGTGAAAAAGTAGATGTCGAAAGGACCAGACCATCAGGTATTGTAATAGTAAGACCTAGATTATAAAATCTTTGCACAGTGCTGAGATTTTGTATAGTAATACTAAAAGTAGAAGTATTTCCTATTATTATAGGAATCTTTTGAGTATTACTTACAATAATATTTAACATGTTTGAGTCCATTAAATCACTCCTTTAAGTTTATTAATAAATTATATTCAAGATAAATATACATATTTCGATAAAAAAATATTTGTTTTAATTAAAAATTTAATTTTTAGGAACTAAAAAATTACTACTTTAATATAATATACAGTAATTATTAAAAATGATAATGTAAAATTAAAAATATTCTTTGCAAGGAGGTAAACATGTCACTAACACCACGTTTTAAGGCAATAGATAAAGCTATTTTAGTGGGTACAGGAAACAGTTTAGTTGTATGTGGTAGTAGTACAGCTTTAACAGTAAATACATCTGATTTAATTATGCCTAATGGAACAACAACAAGAGATTGGACTAAAGCAGGAAGTTCTGCAAATTTAAATATATTATCAAACAGTAAAGTATTATATGCAGAGCTTGTTTGGTATTCTACAGTGACTAGTAGTGTATCAGGGGCGCAAAGTGTTAGCAGTATTCAAGATAGCGCAATAACTTTTACAACTCCACAAGGAATATATTCCATAATACCTAAGTATATGGATACTTATAATGGGCCAACAGGAAATGTTGATAGATACAGAGCTGCAGATGTAACAACATATGTTCAGGCAGCACTATCAGGAAGTTATACAGTATCAAATGTACCAATAAGTGTACCCTCTACAGGTCTAAGTAATACAAGAGCAGGATGGACATTAACAGTAATATATAGAAATGATTTATTTAAACCTCAAATGATTCTTTATAACTCTGGTATATCAGTAGCAACTACTAATACACCATTACAAATGACGATGTCTGGATATACAACTAGTACAGATCCATCAATGTTAAAAGGCAATATGTTTATTGCTTGTGCAAATGGTTCTCCACTTGATGGAAATGAATATGTAGAAGTGGGACCATCTTTTGCTCAATTAAGTAATGTTGGTAACTCAGTTTTTTCACCAAATACTAATCCTGGGACATCACCAAACAATCCAGAAAATAATTTCTTTAGTGGAGTAATAAATGTAGCAGACCCTACAAGCTCTAGTAATGGTTTACTAAATATTTCAGGAACTAATGCAACTAATAACAATGATGGGTTTGTACCTACACAACTTGTAGGAGCAAGAAATAAATGGGATATTGTAGATGTAGATATTTCAAATACATTAATTACAAATCAATCATTATTAGCTACTCAAATAACTGAAAGTGTATCTGGAGATGGAGTACAAATAGTAGCTTTTGGTACTCAAGTATTTGCTCAAGCACCTGATATTACAGCCTATTTGGAGCTATATGATATAGATGGTGATGGAGAATATAACACTGAGGTTGGAGAACAATTAGTATTTTCAGTTCAAATAAAAAATAATGGAAGTATTATTGCTAACAATGTTATATTATCTACAACTTTAGACCCATCAGTTAGCTTTGTTCAAAACTCAGTTATAGTAAACAATCAAACTATTCAAGGTGGAGATATTACAAAGGGTGTAAATATAGGAAGTATTCCAGCTTATGGGACTGCTAATGTTAATTTTACAGTTAAATCAAATTCATTGCCTACAACACCAGGCAATTTGATATATGATACTGTAAATTATAGTTACCAATTTACATCAGGTCAAAATACTATTACAAACAATGCAAATACAAATACTGTTCAAATAATGGTTCAAGAAGCTCTTTTAAATATATCAAAATCAGCTTCAGCAAGTACTGCAAATATTGGAGATACTGTAACATATACAATAAATATAACTAATACAGGTAACATAGTTGCAACAAATATATTATTCCAAGATAAAATTAATCGATATTCTTCCTTTGTTACTGGAAGTGTAACAATAGATGGTACAACAGATATAACAGATGACCCAACAGTAGGTATATCTTTACAAGATTTAGCGCCAGGAAGTAGCACACAAATATTATTTCAATCAAAAATAAATTCATTACCACCATCAACAAATATAGATAATTTTTCATGTGTAAGTTTTGGGTATAGGTATAATCAATATGGTTATATAAGAGAAAAGACTATATTTAGTAATCATACTAGTATACAAGTGGGATATGTAAATGTAATAGGCGAAAGGTGTAATAATAATAATTATCCTAATATTGGCGATACAGTAACTTATACTTTAAGCTTAAGTAATGTAGGAAATCAACCAGCTTCTAAATTTCAAATATCTGAGCCAACAATACCTGGAACTACATTTGTAAGTGACAGCGTTCAAATAAATGGAGTAACTCAATCAGGGTTAAATCCTTTTACTGGATTTGTATTACCAAATCCTATAAATTCTCAAGCAACTACAAATATTAGCTATCAAGTTAAAGTAACACAACTTAATCCAGCAAATACAATACAAAATATAGCTCAAGTTCCATTTAAGTATCAAATAACACCTACATCTAGTGTGGTAACTACAGAGCAAGATTCTAATATAGTTGATACTATAGCTAATTATGTATGTATGAATATTGTTGAAAGTGTGGATAAAGATTATGCAATAATAGGTGATACATTATATTACACTGTAAATATTACTAATAATGGTAATATTAATGCAACTAATACTATGTTTTTATCAAATATTCAATCAGGCACAACTCTTATACCTGGAACGGTTACAATTAATGGTGTGTCATATTCATCATATAATCCAAATCAAGGATTTCTTCTTGGAACAATATGTGCAAGTGATACTATAGAAGTAACATACCAAGTTAAGGTTAATTCAGTTCCTACTCCAAACATTGTATATAATCAAAGTGATTTAGTATATAGCTATCAACCAGACCCTAACAATAGTGAACTAAAGGGATCTATATATAGTAATACTGTACAAACAACAGTAAATCAAGTGGCTTATACAATTACAAAAACTGTAAATAAACACTACGCTCAACTAGGGGATTCATTGGTTTATACAACGACTATTCAAAATACAGGAACAGTACCTTTAACAAATGTTGTATTCGCAGACTATATAGGTGTTTACATGAACTTATATCCAGAGACTGTATATATTAATGGAGTAAATTATCCAACATATAATCCTACTCAATCATTCCCTGTAGGAGATATTCATCCTGGTGATACTGTAATAGTTGTATTTGCGACTACAATAGTTGTAAATCCACCTGTGGGATATATACCAAACTATTCAGAAGCAATAATAAACTATCAGGTAAATCCAACTTCGCCAGAAGTTACTAAGACTATATACTCTAATACAGTTGTAACCTATGATCCTGTAGGCTCACTAAGCTTAACAAAGAGTGTAGATAAAGCATATGCAACGGTAGGAGATACCTTAACTTACTCATTTACAGCTACAAATAATGGTACTGCTATTATATCTAATGCAACCTTTACAGATACTCTTCAACAAGAAGCAACTTTAGTAGCAGGTAGTGTAGTAGTGAATGGAGTATCAAAATCAAATTATGATCCAACACAAGGTTTCTCATTAGGGGTTATGAATGTTGGGCAAACAATAACTATTAGTTTCAAAGTGACTGTAAATAATACACCTTCACCAAATGTTATAAAAAACAGTGCAACAGCATCTTATAGTTATTATATAGATCCATCACAACAACCAGTAACTAACAATATAACAAGTAATACTGTTACTACAACAATCAATTCTTATTCAGCAACAATAACAAAAATAGTAGATAAATCTTATGCAATGCTAGGAAATACATTAACTTATACTGTTACAGCAAATAATACAGGAACAGTACCTTTAACAAATGTTAATTTGGTAGATATTATTGAAAATGGAGCTACATTTGTACCTGGTTCAGTTGCAGTAAATGGTGTAAGTACAGGATATTCAAATGCTAATCCTAACAATGGATTTACTATACCTAATATAAGCCCAGGTGGTAGAACTATTGTAACTTTCCAAGTTACAATAACTAGTATTCCAACACCACCACAAATAAACAATACTGCTAGTATGAACTTCCAATACCAATTAAGTCCTACAGGTCAATATATTAGTGGAAGTTTAACAAGTAATACAGTTACTACAAATATTGTAACTATGTCTGTTACTAATACAAAGACTGCAGATAAAAGTTATGCAACCTTAAATGATACAATAACTTATACTTCAGTAATAACTAATAATGGCAATGAAAGTATTGTAAATACAACGTTCTTAGATATAATACCAAGTAATACAACTTTTGTAATAGGCTCAGTTATGATAGGCTCAACAGCACAATCATCTTATGACCCAAGTAAAGGTTTTTCATTAGGAACTATTGCAGCTGGAGCATCTGTAACTATAAGTTTCCAAGTAAAAGTAGCTAGTGTACCAAGTAGTGGATACATTACCAATACTTCAAATCTAAGCTATCAATACACTGTTGGAACAGAGAGTATATCTTCTAATACGACAAGTAATGCTACTATAACTTATATTAACTATGGAAATATAGCTGTTACTAAATCAGCAGATAGAACTATTATAAAATTAAATAACATAATAACTTATACTGTAGTAATAGCTAATGTTGGAAACACAGTATTAAAGAATATTAACTTTACAGATATCATTCAGGTGGAATCATCTTTTGTTTCAGGCTCTGTATATATAAATGGAACTAACATGTCAAGCTATAATCCAAATATAGGATTTAGCTTAAATGATATACAGGTAGGACAACAAACTACAGTAAGGTTTGAGGTAACTGCCAATTCAATACCAACAAATAATGAATTGTTAAATACAGCTACAATAGATTATTCTTACTATGTTAATCCTACTGGTAGTGCAATAAATACAAGTGCAAGTTCTAATACGACTACTATTTATGTTTATGATACTATAATATCAGCAGATAAATCTGTAGATAAATCAATAGCTAAAATAGGAGACACTTTAAACTTTAGTATAACTATTACTAATGATGGTAATGTTAATGCAACAAATGTACAGTTCTTGGATATCTTGGACTCTAATATTAAGTTAGTAGCAAACTCAGTTTATATAGGTACTACTCAACAAACTGGCGCTGACCCAAGTCAAGGGTTCTCTCTACCAAACATTGTTCCAGGAACACCTGTAACAGTTAGTTTCCAAGCAACTGTACAGACTAGACCAACAGGCAATATTATCTACAACCATGCTACAATAACTTACGATTACACAAGTGGAGAAACTTATACTGGTATTCAAATTAAAACTAATACTACACAAACTTATGTTGCAGTAGGTGAATTAACTCTTACAAAATCAGTTAATAAAACTTATGCTACTGAACCAGATAGCTTAACTTATACAGTAATAGTTAAAAATACAGGCTCTGTAAACGCTACAAGTTTAAACTTTAAGGACTTAGCACCAGCATCAACAGTATTTAATATAAATTCTGTGGTAGTAGATGGGACACCACAATTAAGCTATGACCCTACAGTAGGATTTAGCTTAACTGATTTAGCGCCTAATCAATATCATACAGTAACATTTAGTGTTAATATAACTTCTATACCTACAAGTGGAGAAGTAGATAATACAGCTTCTACAACTTTTAATTATCAGTTAACACCATCAGATAATCAACAAACAATGACTGCTACTTCTAATATGGTTAAAACATATATACAATTAGGAGTATTAACACTTACTAAATCAGTAGATAAGACATATGCAACTATAGGAGATACATTAAACTATTCAATAACAATCAATAACACAGGTAATGCAAACTGTACTAATATACTATTTAAAGATATTATACAATCAAATGCTCAGCTTATAAGTGGTTCAGTAGTAGTAAATGGAATCTCTCAACCTAATGCTGATACAAATGCAGGATTTAATATACCAGATATTGCTGGATACTCAAGTGCAACAGTAACTTTTTCAGTAAAAGTTAGTACAATGCCATCTACTGATAATATCTACAACACAGCTACAGCAAATTATGGATACTATATAAATCCATCTAATCCACTAGTTACAGTTCAAAGTACAAGTAATACTGTGTCTACAGCAATAAATGTAGGTTCATTATCAGTTACTAAGAATGTAAATAAAGCATATGCTACTATAGGAGATACAGTGGCTTATACAGTTACTATTGTAAATACAGGTAATGTAGTAGCTAACAATGTTAACTTTAGAGATGTGATACCAAGTGGATTAACTTTTATTACTAACTCAGTAAGTATAAATGGAATATCATACTCTGGTTATGACCCATATGCTAGTTTTACATTAGGAAATATTGCTCCTGGTGCTACAGTGGTAGTAAGCTTTAATACTACAGTGACATTATTACCAAATCCATCATTGATTAGCAATATAGCAAATGTTACTTTTTCATATTTAATAAATCCATCAGAATCATATATATACTCTCAAGTTAGCTCTAATACTGCACCCACTCAAATAAATGTAGGATTAATAACTCTAACAAAGAGCGTAGATAAGTCATATGCAACTATGGGTAATGTCTTAACATATACAGTAGTTGTAGCTAATACTGGAAATGTTGATGCTAAAAATGTAAATTTTCTTGATAACTTACAATCAGATGTAACTTTTAATAGTGGAACAGTAACTATAGGAGGAGCACCTTATACAAACTATGACCCAACTCAAGGGTTTACTTTGGGTACGATACCAACACTACAATCAGTTACAGTACAATTTACAGTAACTGTAATAAATAATCCGACTCACGATTCTGTAATAAACTATGCTATAGGAACATTTAACTATTATGTAAATCCAAATGGATCTCTTTATAGTAGTTCTTATCAGTCTAATACTACAAGTACAATAATAGTTCAGCCTAGTTTAACTTTAACTAAGAGTGTAGATAAGTTATATGTAACTTTAAACAATACATTAAATTATAGTGTATTAGTTAAAAATACAGGAAATACACCTATATCTAATATATTATTTACAGATTTCTTATCAAATGGAGTAACATTTGCAAATGGAACTGTAATAATAGATGGTATAAGTTATGCAAACTATAATCCAATAGGAGGATTTACTTTACCAAATAATTTAGTAGCTGGGAATACCTCTTTGGTTCAATTCCAAGTTACAGTAAATAGCACATTACCAACACCACCAATAGTTACCAACTACGCAACATCAAGTGGAAGTTATAATATAGGCTCAACTCCATATCAAATATCAGCAACATCAAATACTGTAACTACTAATATTAACTTGGGGCAATTAACAAATACTAAGACAGTTGATAAGATGTATGCTAAGGTGGGAGATACAATAACGTATACCTCAACTATAGTAAATAGTGGTAATGTTATTTCAAATAATCTACAATTCTTAGATATATTACAATCATCATTAACTTTTGTTACACAAACTGTAACAATAAATGGAGTAACTTATCCATCACTAGACCCAACCGTTGGATTTACTTTACCAAATCTGGCTCCAGGTCAAACCGTAATTGTAGGATTTAGTGCTAAGATAAACACTTTACCAACACCATCATATATAACTAACACTTCACAAGTTCAATTTAGTTACTATATATATCCTAATGGGACACCATTGACTTACACTCAACATAGTAATACAGTAACAACCAATGTAGTATTAGGTAAGATAAATGCAGTGAAAATGGTAGATAAATCAATTGCAACAATTGGAGATATACTAACTTATACAGTAACTTTGACAAATGTAGGTAATGTTATAGATAGTAATGTAATGTTCCAAGATACTCCTTCAACTGGTGTAACATTTAATGAAGGAAGTGTAGTTATAAATGGAGTAACAAATTCATCAGCAGACCCAACAAAAGGATTTAGCCTTGGAAGTATTGGAATAGGTAATGTTGTTACAGTGGTATTTACAGTAATAGTAACTTCAGTTCCTTCTACTAACCAAGTAATAAATCAAGCTGTAATACCATTCCAGTATGTTGTTGATCCAAAACAATCATCATACAGTGATACAGCTTATTCTAATGTTGTAGCTACTAATATTGCATATGGCAGTTTAAGTGTAAATAAGTCAGTAGATAAGAAATATGCAACAATAGGAGATATAATAACTTATACTGTTAAAATAGTTAATAATGGTAATGTTAATGCTACTAATGTAGTATTTCTAGATCCAACGCCAGCTAACTCAGTATTTGTTTTAGGATCAGTAACTATAAATGGAGTAGGAGATAAAACTCTTAACCCATCAGCTGGATTTAACTTAAATATTATGGTTCCTGGCCAAATAATAACGGTTATTTACCAAGTTCAAGTTGTAAATTTATGTTAGTGAAATAAAATAGATTATTTTAGCCCCTTAAAGATAAATCTTTGAGGGGCTATTGAGTATATTAGATGGTTATGAGGTAGCACCCTTTTCTAGTGCGATAGCCCCTTTTTTAGACATATATCATTCTAAAAACTAAGGATATAGCAAGATATAATAAAATAAATTATATATATGGGGAGGATATTGGTGTTAAAAATAGAATAGTATTATAGGTATAGTTTTTATAACTTTGTATACATAATATACAAAACAACTTGTTTGAGGAAGGGGATATTATGTAATTGTAGATTATGTAGATTTAAATTATTTATTTTTGTTTTAGCAAATTCTATGAATAGAAGGGGTTTGATTATGGATACTAAAAAAGAAAATAATTATGAAAATTATATTTGTGTGGGTTCATCAAATGTATCAAATGCGATGAAAATGTATTTAAAGGAAATTGAGGAATACAAAATGTTGTCAGCAGGAGAAGAGGTAGAGCTGGCTAAGGAAATAATCAACTCATCTTCAGTAGCAAAGGAAAAGTTTATAAATTCAAATTATAGGTTGGTAGTGAGTATAGCAAAAAGATATAAAAGAGACAGTATTGATATGTTAGACTTAATTCAAGCAGGAAATATAGGACTTATAAAAGCAGTAGAGAAGTACGATTATAAAAAGGGATACAAATTTAGCACTTATGCAACTTGGTGGATAAAACAAAGCATAACAAGATATATTGACGATTGCGAAAATACTATTAGAATACCTATACATCTTCATCAAAGAATAAATTTTGTAAAGAAAAAGAAACAAGAACTTTTAAATGTATTATTAAGAGAACCAACTGTAGAGGAGATTGCAGATGCATGTGGTCTTGAAGTTGATAAAGTATTGGAATTATTAAGAAGAGATAAAAATGTTGTATCTTTGGATACTCCATTAAAAGAGGATGAAGATAGTAGTTTAGTTGAATTTATACCATCAGATGCTGATTTTAAGGATGTTGTGATACGAGAAGTTGAACAACATAATTTAAAAGAAAAAATAGAAGAATTGCTTACAGGTCTTGGAGAACAAGAACAACAAGTTTTAAGAATGAGGTTTGGGATTGATGATGATGACCCTAAGACATTAGAACAGATTGGTAAGGTATTTGGAGTTACTAGAGAGCGAATAAGACAAATAGAAGCTAAAGCAATAAGAAAGTTAAGACATCCAAGTAAGTTAAAACAATTAAAGCATTTTTATTAATATTTTTAAAGAGAATATAAAAAAGTAGGAGAAAGACTCTCCTGCTTTTATTTTTTTATAGAAGATAGTAGTTATAAATAGTAACTATTTTCATTTTTTATTTTTGTAAATGAATAGTTATTTAGTAAAAGTGATTAAAATTTTTCAAAATAGATAAAATATGTTAAAATATAACTTAAAAAAGATGATAAAAATGATTATATCTTTTACTTATGTGGAGATTATTAAGTTATAAGAAATTAATAAGATGAAATTTAGAGATATAACCAATATAAGTGTTTTTGTTTTACCAGGATTAGAAAATGATAACTCCATTTCTGTGGATTCAATTAAATTTATACTATTAGACTTAAATTACAAATGTAGAAAATGTTGTAGAAATAAAAACATAAAGACAGTGTTATTTACGATATATTAAAAAATAAACACTGTTATTATCTTTGTAAAATGTGGGAATAATAGATTAAATTGTATGTAATAGGCTATCTTTACTGAATTAAAAGAAGTGGGTTAGAAGTGGAGTGATAAAATGAGCAAGGTGGCGAAAGCGACTTTTTATTTGATGATAGTTACTGTAATCTCTAAGATTCTTGGAATGGGTAGAGAATTAGTGCTATCATCAATTTATGGTACAGGCTTATATACAGAAAGTTATTTAACAGCTATGAATATACCAAATATTATATTTGCAGCAATTGGCACTGCTATAGTTACTACTTTTATTCCTATGTATCAAGAAATAAGTAGTAAACAAGGTGAAAAGCAAGCACTAAAGTTTTTAAATAATGTTTTAAATATAATAGTTGGTATATGCATAATTGTTGCTATATTAGGTATTATTTTCTCAAAGCAACTTGTAAGCATATTTGCTATAGGATTTGAAGGAGAGAGATTTTTACTTACTGTAAAGTTTACTAAAATATTGATAACAGGAATAATATTTATAGGTATTACTAGTGTTATGTCAGCATTTTTACAAATTAAAGAAAACTTTATCGTAGTTGGATTTGGGAGTATACCTTATAATATAGTAATAATTATTTCAATAATGTTAAGTACAGTATTGGGACCATACATACTTCCAATTGGTGCTGTGATTGCTATGGTAGTTCAGCTACTTTTTTACATGTTTTTTGTTAAAAAAACAAACTACAAATATTTATACTATCTAAATTTTAAAGATGATAGCCTTATTAAATTATTGTCATTACTTTCACCAGTATTTATAGGTGTTGCTGTTAATCAAGTGAATTCATTGGTGGATACAACGTTAGCCTCTACACTAGTTAAAGGTAGTATTCCTGCACTTACTTATGCAGATAGATTAAATGGTTTTGTTACAGGGACATTTACAGCTTCAATAGTATCTGTTATGTATCCGATGTTATCAAAGTTAAGTGCAGAAAATAATCAAAAGAAATTTACAAGCTCGGTTAAATCTAGTATAAATATGATAATAATCTCTATGATTCCCATTTCAGTTGCATCCATTTTCTTTGCAACTCCTGTTGTTAGAATCATTTTTGAGAGAGGGGCTTTTGATGCTAGAGCAACTCAAATGACAGCTACTGCTCTAACCTTTTATGCAGTTGGTATGACTGCATTTGGTTTAAGAGATATTTTAGGGAAGGTATTTTATTCATTACAGGACACAAAAACACCTATGGTAAATGGGATTATATCTGTATGTGTAAATATAGTGCTAGATTTGATTTTAATAAGACCAATGGCTCATGGTGGTCTTGCACTTGCAACTAGTTCATCATCAATCGCATGTATATTATTACTTTTCTGGAATTTAAAAAGAAAGGTTGGGTATTTTGGTCAAGATAAAATAATAAAAGCAACTTTGAAATCTTTAGTTGCATCTTTTATTATGGCTATTTTATCATACTTTACTTATAAATTTGTATTTGGGATTTTGGGATTAGGTACATTTAATGAATTTATATCATTAACTATTTCAGTTTTAGTTGGAGGAGGAGTTTATACATTATTAATGACTATTTTTAAAGTTGAAGAAGTCGACATGATACTAAATATCGCAAAAAGAAAACTGCATTTAAAAAGGTAGTTTAATTATATTAATCACACATTTAGGAGGATTTTATGAAACATATACTAAAAACGGTAGACCATACCATTTTAAAAGCGACCACTACATGGGAAGATATTAAAATTTTATGTGATGAAGCTGTAAATATGAATGTAGCATCAGTTTGTATACCACCTTCATATGTAAAAAGAGCTACAGAATATCTAAATGGGAAAATGAAAGTATGTACAGTAATAGGATTTCCTCTGGGATATCAAACTACTGCTACAAAAGTATTTGAAGCAAAAGATGCTATTGAAAATGGAGCAGATGAAGTTGACATGGTTGTAAACATTTCAGATATAAAAAATAAAGATTATAATAATATAGAAAATGAGATAAAAGAAATAAAAAAAGTTATTGGAGAGAACATCTTAAAAGTTATTATAGAGACATGTTATTTAGATAAAAATGAAAAAATAAAGATGTGTGAGATAGTGACAATATCAGGTGCAGATTTCATAAAAACATCTACTGGAATGGGAACAGATGGAGCTACCTTAGAGGATATAAAACTTATGAAAGAACATGTTGGAAAAAATGTAAAGATAAAAGCTGCTGGAGGAGTTAAATCAATTTCTGATGCAGAAAAATTTATAGAAGCAGGAGCTGAAAGGTTAGGAACTAGCTCGATATGTAAGATATTAAAGCATGAGAATATAACAGAGTATTAAAGCTTTGAATTTATTGATAACTAGTAATGATTAAAATTTAATTATGAATATACTAAATAAAAAACAGAGGAAATTTTTCCTCTGTTTTTTATTTAGTATTGACAGATAATCTTTTTCAAGATAATATAAGTTATATAGTTAGTTACTTGAGTAATTAACTAATAAAGAAAGGAGGAACCTATGAAATTAGTATTAAACAATGAAGAACCTATATTTATTCAGATAGCACAAGCAATTGAAGATGAGATATTATCAAATGGGATAAAAGAAGAAGAACAGGTTCCATCAACAACAGAGCTTTCAAAGCTTTATAAAATTAATCCAGCTACAGTGTTAAAGGGAATAAATATACTGGTTGACAAGAATATTCTATATAAAAAGAGAGGTATAGGGATGTTTGTATCAGAGGGTGCAAAAACTATTATAAAAGAAGCTAGAAAGGAAAATTTTAAACATAACTTCATAAAAAATCTACTTCAAGAAGCTGACAAATTAGAAATAAATAGAGAAGAATTGGTTGATATTATAATCAATTTCAAGGAGGATATAAGATATGAATAGTTCTATTAAAATAAAAAATTTATCTCATAGTTTTAAAAAACAAAAAGTTTTTAGTAATATGTCTATAAATTTTGAAACAAATAAGATATATGGTTTATTAGGTAAAAATGGAGCTGGAAAAACAACACTGTTAAACATAATAGTAAATCAGTTAGTTCAAAATGAAGGTGAGATAGAAATATTAGGAAAGAACTTAAAAGAAGATATAGAAGTATTGGAAGAAGTTTGTATTGTGAGAGAAAAAGAATTTTATAGTCCAGATTTTAAAGTAAGTCAGATATTTGAGTATTCTTCTAATTTTTATAAAAATTATGATAAAGGATTAGAAGAAGAATTATGTAAGTATTTTGATTTAAATACTAAAAAAAAGTATAAACAATTGTCACGAGGAATGAAAACTATACTTTCAAATATAATAGGGGTTTGCTCTAATTCACCTATAACTATATTTGACGAGCCAACAATAGGTCTAGATGCAGTAAACAGACAGGAATTTTATAACATAATTTTAGATAATTATATAAAAAATCCAAGAACGATAATAATATCAACTCATTTGATTGATGAAATAGATGACTTATTGGAACATGTAATAATATTAAATGAGGGTAAAATTATTATAGATGAAGAAATTGATGTTATAAAACAAAAAGCTCATTATATTACTGGAAACAAAGAGGAATTAGAAAAATTAGAAGCTATAAGAAATATAAAACCTAAAAAGACATTTGGGAATACAGTTGCTTATTTTTACTATGGCGATTTCAATGAAAATGATGAAAAGGCGATTAGAAATTCAAATATCGATGTAGGATACATAGGATTACAAGACATGTTTGTTAACATGACTAAAAAGGAGGGCTTATAAGTGAATGAATTAAAACCATATATAAAATTTTTTAATAAAAATACTAAGCTATATATAATTACATTTGTAATTATGGGAATTGTTATGAGTATTTTGCCAGTAGTTACTCTTAAGGTTTTTGGTGAGGTATCTAAAGATAATCTATATACAGCTGTGAATCCTATTTCAACATATCTGACTATACTGATATTTGTGTATAGTATAAATATGGTAAATAGAGATTTTTCAGGCGCTTTAAGTATAAGAGCAAATAGAAAAAGTTGTATAAAAGCTATTGTGCTGAATTTAATTATTTTAAGCTTTATAATTTCTATTGTAGGTATGGTTTTGATTTTTTTATCAAAGTTATTTATAGAGATTATAACAGGTTATAGTGTAGACCTGTCAGTTATACTAAGAAAAGATATGATTTGGACATCTATATCTGCACTAATAGAGCCAACAACATCAAGTGTGCCACTAACTTATTTAAACTATTTTGTACAAATATGTATAAATGAAATATGTATAGGTTTTATAGGAGCATTATTAGGTGCTTTTACGTATAGAGTTAGAAAAGCTAGCAGTGTTGCTATATTGATAGGATTACCTGTACTAATCATAATTTATATAGTTAATTTTGCAACTAAAAATATTAACAAGATACTTATGTATTTAGAAAAGATTATTTATTCATTTCAGAATCCTTTTATTTTATTAGGAACAAAAGTAGGAATTATAGTTATTTGTATAATATTTATAATTTTATTGCTTAGAAAGGCGCCAATTAAAGATTATGCAAATGACTTATTATAAATAAATTAAAACCTGCCCTAAAATCAAATTTATAAATTTGTATTTTAAGGTAGGTTCATTTATTTTAATAAGTATATATTATTAATAGTTATATCTACTTTTATATTTTTTTATAAGTGGAATAGATATAAATATGGTTAGAATTTCAGCAAATGGGACAGTAAGCCATAATCCAGTTAAGTTCAACATAGGAGGAAGAATTACGATTCCTATGATTATAAAAACAAAGGCACGACTAAAAGATATAATAGCTGAAATTTTTCCATTGTGAAATGCTGTAAAAAAACCTGACGCAAATATATTTATACCAACAAATAAAAAAGCAAAGGCAAATATTTTTAATCCGTGTAAAGCTAAGTCAAATACTTCGTTACTTGGACTTACAAAAACTTTAACAATAAGTGGTGCGAAAACTAAAGCAACAATAAACACTAAAATAGATGAAATAAATATGAATTTTAAAGAATGTTTAAATGTTTCTTTTAATTTATCACTATTTTCAGCACCAAAATTATAACTTATCAATGGAGATACTCCAGCAGCAAATCCTAGATAAACTGATGTCATTAAAAAATGAGCATACAAGACTATAGTAAGAGCTGCAAGTCCATTTTCTCCTGCTATTCTTAAGGCAACTATGTTAAATAAGAAGGTTGTAATTCCTGTAGATAACTCTGTAACCATTTCAGAAGAACCATTTATCATAGTATCTCTTATAAGTCTAAAATGAGTTTTTGGCTTTCTCAGTTTTAGTGTAGACTTACTTGATAAGAAGTAAATAATACCTAAAATGCAAGTAAAAATAATACCTATAGCAGTTGCAACTGCAGCGCCTAAAAGGCCCATTCCAAAACATTTGATAAATACATAGTCTAATATTATATTTGTTACACCACCAATGACTGATAGAAATAAACTAAATTTGGAGTTTCCATCAGTTCTTATAAAGTATTCAAATATAAACTTTAAAATATAAAATGGTGTACATAAAATCATAACTTTACCATAAGTTATGCAATAGGGTAGTAATTTATCTGTTGCTCCAAGCAAAATAGATATTTCTTTTACAAAAAAATAAGAGATTACTGTGAATAAAACCCCAACAATCAATGAAAACAAAACTATAAAAGAAAATGTAGAGTTGGCCTCATCTTGTCTATTTTCGCCCATACGTATAGAAACTATAGCTCCTCCTCCAGTTGCCATCATTATTCCAAACCCACAAACAAGGTTGATTATAGGTAGTACAATATTTATACTAGCAAGAGCATCTGAACCAACTAATGTTGATACGAAGATACCATCTATTATTGTGTATAAAGATATAAATATCATGGATATAATTGCAGGAGAAACAAATTTTAGAAATTCAAAAGTAGTGAATTTTCTTGTAAATAAATTTTCCATAAATTTTACCTCCTTTTATTACTCTCTATATATAATAAGCTATATAGTAACTATATAGTCAAGAAAAACTTTGTTTATACGATAAGTGGCTTTAAATCAACGAAGAGCTATATAGAAATGAATTTGTATTTGACAATTGATGAACTTGTATTAATAAGAATAACTATACTATATTAATAAAACTCAATTATGAAAGATATTGATTTTGCAAATAAAAAAGAACTTAATATTATATTAGAGATTGTAAAATTTAGAGATAATTATAAAAACCAAATTCTTTGCTAGCTTCTTGTGGTAGAATGAAAGTTTTATGAAAGAATTTTATTCTACCACTTATATGAGTAAGTTATTTAATTTAGTTCTTTATAGAGTTGATTAAATATATGTATATTTTATAGACCTAGATTTTCTCCTACCAATATTACCTTTATTTTGTTTGCTGGACGACTTATTCTTGTAGTTACCATATATGCACAACAACTTTCAGGGCTTGTACAATCCATACAACTTCCATTGATATAACAAGGAGTGTTTACATCTTGAAAACGTTGTACAACTGCTGGAGCAGCAATTGTTCTAGCTCTTTGAACTGCATCATCAATATTTTTAACAACTTTATTCATACCAGCTACAACTATAACACTTTTTGGACCATATATCATTGCGGCTACACGATTTCCGTTTCCATCAATATTGAAGAGTTGTCCATCTTCACTAATTGCATTACTACTCATCAAAAAAGTATCACATAGAAGTGCTTGACGCATAATTTCTATTCTTTCTTCTGGAGTCTTTGCTAAATCTCTATCGATGACTTTGAATCCTTTGTCTCTAATAGCAGTTTGTACTCCCATTTCTTTAAGCGTTTCAGAGCCTCCCCATGATACTACATGATTTTGAGGAATCAAATCTAAAATTTGTTGTAAAGCATCATTCTTAGTTTTACAGTAATAAGCATCAAAATAACGTTTTTTAAGAGATTTAATGATATTTGGTCCTAACTTATCATATCGTTTTTCCAATGGTGTTTGTCTTATCATACTAAAATCACTCCCATATTTAAATTTTAAGATTATAACCACAAATTATTAATGTAGTTATAATATAGTTATAACATAAATATTTATTTAGGATAATATTTACTATCAAAATTTTAATAAATCATTACATATATATACTTATAAAAATATATTTATGGATATTTTCGGGTTTATATTTATCAAAAATGGAGTTATTAATTATAGATGGTTAGTTTTTCATAAATAAATGATTTGAATTATATAGAATATAAAAAAATAAAGGTACGATTTATGTGTACCTTTATTTTGATTAAATAGATAGAGATTATAATTACATATTTTTATAACTTTCCAATATTCTAATATAGTGGTTTGCTTCTCTTAATACATGGTCTGCTAAAAGTGGTAATATTATAGACCTTATCTTACATTCTTCTATTCCTGATGTACCAGCTTCTTTAAAATCCTTAAATTCAACAGTTTCATTTAATGTTTCATCTGTAATACTTGCT
This sequence comes from Clostridioides sp. GD02377, assembly GCF_045899875.1. Classification (NCBI taxonomy): domain Bacteria; kingdom Bacillati; phylum Bacillota; class Clostridia; order Peptostreptococcales; family Peptostreptococcaceae; genus Clostridioides; species Clostridioides sp. GD02377. The sequence continues at coordinate 121,762 of NZ_JBJODA010000004.1, read as the reverse complement.
ACATCAGTATCAGTCATTTCATTTGTTTTTTCAATTAATTCATTAAATTTTATAGCAAATTCATTTGCAGTATTTATTAGTTCGCTTTCAGATGGGTCGAGTAATCCTCTCATAAATAGTGCGTGTTCCATCATAATATGGTCCCAGAATAATTCTATTTCTTTGAAATTTTTTAAATCAATATCTACTTTATTTTCAAGGTCAATTACATAGGAACGATACAAGTTTGCTTCATGTATTATATGTTCAATAAGTAATGGATAGTTTGAAGTGAACAAGGTGCACGATAGTACTCCATCTAAAACCCTTTCTTTTAAATTAATAAGTCCATCAAGTAATCTTATTGCATCAGAGTTAAGCTGAGCTACATAGTCTACTAAGTCTTGACCAACCTGTGGGTTTACACCACTTTGTAGGTTTAATTCTCTTGTAGTTAAGTTTTGATTTATTTCTATTCCTGTAAGTTCTTCAGTTTTTTGTTCTGCATTCAATGTAAGAGTAGTTACAATCTCTTCTGAATATAATATATCAGGTCTAATTATACCATTACTAGCACTAACAGTATATGATAATAAATCTTCAAATTGTTTTTTATAGTGGTCAGCTTCCATAGCAAGATTATAATCTTTATGTGTAAATCCTGCCTCTAGAAAAAGAGAATGTTCTTTCATAATTCTTGCAAAAAATAAATGTAATTCTAGTGATAAAATAGCATACTTTTGATTATCTATCATAGTTTCCTCCCTTTAGAAAGTATCTTATTTATAATACTTTATTCCTAATATTTAAATTTATGTATATTAGGGATAAATTAACTAAATTTTAGAATTGCTTTTTACTAAGCTATAGCATTTAAAGGACTGTTATTTAGGCAAAAATAATCAAAAGAAGTATTTTATAAATAAACATAAAGACAACTATATAATAATTTTTGTTATCTGTTTTTTTAAAAAAAGATTTAAAGATTTATTGGGCATACAATTTAGTTGTTTAGTAAGTGTCAGTATATTACTTATAATAATGAGGCAAGTAAATATTAAAGTATACCAATGATTCAATTTTAAGTTGTAAAAAAAGAGGATTTAGGTTACTTGTTTTTCTTTTTAATAAATTTATACTTAGATTTTAAGTGAATTATATATTTTTTGTTTAAAACTCTCATTAATTAAGGCATGAGAAATTATTATTATTTAAAAAATATTTTATACTAATTACACTATAAAAAACAATAAAAGCGTGAGTTTACTAAATTATGGGTAAAACTTCAAAAAGAATAATATATTAGATATAATTATATTACTATGTTATAAAAAAATTATTGGATTAATTAATTTATGACATTTTACATATAATTTGCTATAATATATTTAACTTTGAAACAACAATAAATTCATTGTATAAATTACTAAAAACAAGTTGAGATAAAATTTGAAAAATAAAATAGATTTTAAGATATAAAAAATATTTTTATTATATAATATGGTTTTAGGTTGAGTGTAATTTGGGTTTATAAGCTATTTTATTGTTAGTAGTATGTAAATTATTAAAAATAAATACAATAGTATTTTAACATGAGTTAATCTAAATAATAATGAATAAGTTAACAAAATTATTGAAAACTTTTTGGAGGAAAACAGGAATACTGGAATTGGTAGCTGAAAAAGATTTTTGGATATATTCAGAAATTTCAGTATAATTAGTGATGATGACAGTTGCAACTGTAAAATTTTAGTATACATCAAGGCCACAATAGAGGGGATAAGTAAGTTTTATAATAGGTATCACTACCCTAAAATAAATAGGAATAGAAACAATAACTATCATCCTTTAGCTAAATAAACATGGCTTAGTACAAAATAATAAAGAACCCAAGTTTAATGCCCCTCTTTTTTATACTTGAAAAGTTGAGGGTATATCTATTTGGGTGTGAAAATAATTCCTGTAATTTATAGAATAGTAATATTCCATACAAGGATTATAAAATAAAGATTAGAGAAGAACAACATTTTCATACATGTTTGTGCTTGACCAAAGTGAAAGGAATGATAAAATATATGAAACTAAAAAATGCACTCAGATTAGCTTTTATTGTATTAACATTAATACCTATTATGATTGTTTCAGTTTTATTATATAAAAGTGGTTTTGAACTATCAAAAAAAACTTATGCAAATAATTTAAATGAAAGTATAAATGTACAAGGAGATTATATATCTCAAACAATTGAGTCAGATATAATTTATAATAGTAGTTTTGCTAAAAAAACGTTGAATAAATATAATGAAAATAAAAACAAAGAGTATTTAATAGAAGCTTTTACCTCCTATCTAGATATTACTGAAGATAAAATTATGGCTAGTATCATGATAGATAAGGATAATAAATTGATTTACAGTACAGGTGAAAAAATAATAGTTGATAAGATTTATAATCAGGTACCAAATAAAATAGAAGATGAAAAACAAAAAGTATTAGAATTTAATCTATCACAAAATTCATATAGTTTGGGAATTTTGACTCCAGTCTGGATTAATGGTGAATATATAGGAAGCATGATTTCAGTTTACAATGAATCTTTTATATTTAAGATTATTAGCAGTTATTACGATATAAGTGATACCGCAACTTATATTTGTAGAAAGAATGGTGAAACTATTAATTATAAAGGTTATTATCATAGTGAAGATAATCAAATCATTAAGATTGAAGATGACTTTTCGAAGAATTCTTTTGGACAAATTGAATCAAAAATAGGAGAAGAAAATACCTTCGGATATTATAAATCAATTCATAATACTCCTTGGTATTTAGTAATTCTAGTGGAGGATAGTTTAATTTATAATTTTACAAATCAATTTATTTATATTTATATTATAATCATTACATTTATATTTATTGCAGATATTTTGTTGGCATTTTATTTTACAAATAGAGTAGTTAAACCAATAATAAGTTTAATCAAAGTTATGGATGAATATCAGAATAATTTAGATAGAGAGATTTTGGATAATGAAAAGAATGCAGGATATTACGAAACAAAGTATCTAAGAAAGAAATTTTTTGAGTTGATGAATACGGTATCATTAGCTCAGCACAACTTTAAGGGGATTTATCAGTTATATCAATCAAATGATATGAGAGATATTAATATTGATATCGATGTAAAGGAACAAAAGATTTATAGTAATAAAGAAAATTTTACTGAATTGTTGAATAGAATTGAATTAGATGAAAATGATTGTGTTATAGAAAATTTTGTAAAATGCTTTTGTAAAGAAGATGAAAACAAATTACGTAGCATTTTTGAAAATATGAGGGATAAACACCTTGCAACATCAGTTGAGGTAGAAGTCTATACTTCACATTTGAATCAAAGATGGTTTCATGTAGTTATTGTACCTTTATATGAGGATAGTAGACTTTCTCGTTTATTTATACAGTTACGTGATATTAGTGGATTTAAAAAGCAAGAAATTGAATCTAATAAACAAGCTAGGAGAGATTCTTTAACAGGGTTATATAATAGACTTGGACTTATGGATTATGTTCATGATGGTTTAGAAAATAACAGAAGTAAAATGTATGGAATTTTATTTGCAGATATGAATTATTTCAAGTTGGTAAATGATCGCTTTGGACATAGTGAAGGAGACAGGCTTCTTATTCAGATAGGAAATGATTTATTATCAATTGTTAAGGATTACGGAATTGTTTCAAGATTAGGTGGGGATGAGTTTATAGTTTTGCTTCCTATTACTTCAGAAAATGATTTAACTGACATAAAGTCAAAGATTGAAGAAAAACTAATTTATAAATATGAATATGAAGAAGAACAATTTATTATTTCTGCTAGTGTAGGAAAAGCAACATGGGATAGTGATTCAACATCAACATTTGAAGAATTATTAAAACAGGCAGATGAATCTATGTATCGAGTAAAGCGACAATTAAAGGGAAGCATCAAATAAATTATATTTAGAAAAATCAAAAATTAAAATGTATGCTATATATACTGCCCAGACTAGATTAAATCAGTCTGGGCTAAAGTTCCAATCGATACATAATGAACTATGTGTTGAAGAATGGTATGAGAAATTTGATACTATAGAAACATATCCTATAATTACTTTGACTCACGATAAATTGAATTGTATTGAATTAATCCTTGAGGATTTATATGGATTCCTTTTATATCATTTAGGGCAGCACTTAATACCATTGGATTTTGTAATATGATAATAGGGGAATCTTGAGTGACTATAGAGTTTACTTTTTCATATATATCTTGTTTCTTTTTTTTATCATCTTCTTTTCGAGCATCTGCTAGCAATTTATCTACTACAGGATTACTGTAATTACTTGAATTTTGAGTCTTACCACTATTAGTTCCCAATAAAACTGGAAGCACACCATTTGGATCATTATTAAATGCCCAACCAACTAGAATAGATTCATGTTTACCCTCATTCATCATATTTGCAGCTTCCTGCATAGTAACTAAATTATAATTTAATTTGATACCTACTTTAGCTAAATCTAATTTAATAAGTTCTAATGTATTTTTTCTGATTGTATTTATGGTTATTACATTTAATTCTAACGTATTTTCATAGCCAGATTCTTTTAATAATCGTTTTGCTTCTTCTGGATTATATGTAATTTCAGGTTCTTTATATCCCATAATACCTTTAGGTATTAAACTTACAGAAGGTATACTGTAGCCATGATATATACTATCAGTAATTTTTTGTCTATCGATTGCATAACTCATAGCTAAACGTATTTTTTGATTATCAAAAGGTGGAAACTTTGTGTTAAGTGATAAATACTCAATTTTGGATGAAGGAGATTGTAATAATGTAACATTGTCAGATAATTTCAATTTGTCACAATCATATGCAGAAACACTAAATAATATATCAACATCTCCATCTAACAGAGCTGTAGTTCTATCTTGCTCTGTAACAATAACTAAAAAATTGAGATATTTAGATTTTGCCTTTTCCAAATAATAATCATCAAATCGCTCTAATGAGATTTTTTTATTTTCTATTCTTTCAATAAGTTTAAATGGGCCACAACCAATTGGTTTGGAAAAATCATATCCTTTAGATTCAACTACATTTTTTGAAACTATAGAGGTTTCTGCTTTGGCAAATAATGAAGGTAATTCAGAGTAAGGTTCATTTGTAACAATTTCAAATGTAGTATCATTTATCTTTTTTACACTTTCTAAAATTTCAAGAGCCTTTTGTGTTCTTCCTCCAAGCATAGCACGTTGAATACTAAATACAACATCTTCTGATGTCAAAGAAGAACCATCATGAAATTTAACATTATCTTGAATTTCAAATTTCCAAGTATAATCATCTATCCTTTTTTCACTTTTAACAAGTAATTTTCTTAATTGTAGATTATCATCAAAATCGTATAATGTTGTGTATATATTTCTGAGAATAGCTTCTGAGAAAATGTCAGAAGTCATCATTGGATCAAATGATAACATATCTTGTGTTAAAGCAATTTGAATTGGTTTTTCTTCTGATGTTTCATTTTTACCAGAGCTACAACCAGTAAATAATGCCAATGTAAGTAAAGCAATAATTAATAATTTCAAATTTTTGTACATATTTTTATCTCCCTCGTCTTAGTTATAACTACTTAATCTTAAAACTCATTATATCAAAATTTATTAGAAAATCATACAATACAAATTAGTATTAATAAGAAAGTTTATGGTAGAGTTTTCTTTATACAAAGTTACTTTTAGTTGTTAAGAATTTTAACTATTTTGTGTTAGACAAAACTATATTTATAATTGTCTTTTTATAACTATATTTTTTCTTTGAAAATAATAAATTACTGGTCTGTCAAACTTATTTTTTTAATTAATAGAACTAACAATAAGTAAGCTTAAAGAAGAATTAGTAATTTAAGAAGATTTTAATCTAATGAATTATAAAGTTAAAAAGGTTGGATCAAAATGGAGATAGGCCTATTTTTATTCCTGAAATGATGAAAATATATTTGCTTTCATATAAAAAAGAGTGCCTCATGGACTAAAAAGTTTATTTTGAGACACCTTATTTCACACTTAATAATGGATAATTATTATTTATGTAAAATACTAGTAATTTTGTTTATTTATATTATTAAATCCTCAAGAGAATGTATTTTATTTTTGAAACAATGTCACAATTCAGATGATACTCTTATTGAAAATCCTAATAGTCAAAAGCATTCTTACATATTATATGTTGAATTTAAGAAAATAAGTTATTTAAGTTTATAATTTAGCTCTCTAGAAATTATTCTTGCTGTTTCCTCAGCAACTTGACCTGTAAATAATATACATTGGTCCATATGTTCCTTTGTTCCAAGCGTCATTCCTTTTGTAAGAATTCTACAACATAAAGAATTATTTTTTCCTTTAAAAAAATCATGCAATTCTTTTGATAGCTCCATAGCTTTATTTACTTTTTCATCTTTAGCTTCACTTCTACCAAAGAATAATCCTAAAGCCATTATGCCACCAGTTATAGCTCCACATGTACACCCTGATCCTCCTATTCCAACAGGAAATCCTGATGCCATAGATATAATTTCATCTGTTATATCCAATTCAAACTCATCTTTTATAACTTTAATGACTGCTTCTGAACAATAAAAGTCACCATTACGATAATATTGTTCTGCTGTAACTCTTACTTTTTCTAAATTTATACTTTTCTCAGATTTTACTACACCACTATTCATAATTTTTTATCCTCCTTATATATAATAAATTAATCTCTTAATTAATAATAACTTATTTTTTATATTATGAAATGCAATGAGTATTTTCAGACAATGTATCACTTGTTCTGTAAAAATCAAAAACTACATTATGAATGTAACCAGTACGTATTTTACAGATATATGGTATTTTCACTAGAAATTGAAACAATTATTATATAATATATTGAATGTTAAGTATCATGCACATTTGCAGTTTATATTATAATCTATGAGTAATTGTTTTTCAATGGACTGTGGTTGAAGATTTAAGAGGGAATTGTAATGAATGTATTGAATAATGTCATAGAGACAATAGAAAATAAAGGGTATTTATTTTTTAAGTAAACCCATACTAATAATAAAGTATTGATTCAATATAGGATAAAGGAGTAATGTAGAGTATGAAATATTTTGTTATTGAAGGCATTATAAAAGATTCAAATTTAACTGATGAAAAAATTATGAAAAAGCATATGTCTTATACTCAAAAAGCGATAGACAATGGCTTAATCTTGATGTCTACACTTAAAACAGATATGAGTGGAGGATTGTTTATTATGAAGTCAGAATCAATTGAAAAATTGGAAGAGTATTTATTTAATGAACCTCTTAGAACTTTTGGTGTGCAAGATTACAAAGTCATAGAGTTTTCGCCCCATTATTTCAATAAATCATCTGCTGAGTGGTTTGATGATTAGAGATGTTTACTGTGTCAAACCAAAAATATTTAGTAGATGTTAATGTTTTTAAACCTTTTCTTTCGTCACAAAATAAAAAAACTATAATGAAAATTATTACTTGAATTAATGAATAATTAGAAATAGGTAAGGAGTATCTTATATAATATACTTCTTACCTATTTTAATAAGTAGAATTTTATAACAAAATATTTTGTAATAGCATGTTTATATGTTTAATTCAAATGTAAAATTGTCAATTAATCTAGTTTTTCCTATAAATACAGCAATTGCCACAAGTATAGAATCTTCTATTTCTTTAACTGGTTGTAATGTATTACTGTCTACAATTTCAACATAATCTATTTTTGCTAAGGGTTCAGAGTTTATGGTAGATATTATTAAATTTTCTAATTTTTTTACGTCTAAAGTTCCATTCATTAACTCTTTTTTTACGAGATTCAGACTTTTATTTAAAATCAAAGCTGATTTTCTTTCTTTTTTTGAAAGATATGTATTTCTTGAGCTTTTTGCTAAACCATCCTTTTCACGAACTATAGGACAGCCTATTATCTCTGTATCTATATTCAAATCCTTGACCATCCTTTTAATTACTGCTAATTGTTGAGCATCTTTTTCTCCAAAATAAGCTTTATCAGGAGTTACTATATTTAGAAATTTTGAAACAACCAGGCAGACACCTCCAAAATGAACTGGTCTCTTAGAACCACAAAGAAAATCTGTAAGTCCAGATACACTTATGGTAGTACAGTTGCCTTTTAAATACATTTCTTCTGATGATGGATTAAAAACTACTGATGCGCCACTATCCATACAGTATTTAAAATCTTTTTCTATATCTCTTGGGTAGCTATTAAAATCTTCATTAGGTCCAAATTGAGTTGGATTTACAAATACACTAACTACTACTTTATCATTTTCTTTTACAGCTTTTTTAATAAGGCTTTGATGTCCTTCATGTAAAAATCCCATGGTAGGAACAAGCCCTATAGAATAGCCAGATTTTTTCCAATCTTTAATTACATTTCTTAGTGATTCTATTTCCTTTATAAGCATTTTGTACCATCCTTAATCTTAGTATGATTTTTCTAATTCAGATTCATTTATTGAAAAGCTATGTTTTTCTTGTGGAAATGCACCAGTTTCAACTTCTAGTATGTAATTTTTAATTGAATCTTTCATTATATCTCCTATATTTGCATATTGTTTTACAAATTTAGGTACAAAATCTCCAAACATCCCCAACATATCTTGATAAACTAAAATTTGACCATCACAATTAATTCCTGCTCCTATCCCTATTGTAGGAATTGAAATAGAATTAGTTACCATCTCAGCTATTTTAGCAGGAACGCCTTCAAGCACAATAGAGAATGCTCCTGCTTTTTCTATTGATTTAACGTCTTCAATAAGTTGTTTTGCTGTTTCACTAGTATTTCCTTGAACTTTAAATCCGCCAAATGAATTTACAGATTGAGGTGTTAGTCCTAAATTACCCATTACAGGTATTTGAGCATTTACAATGCTCTTTATTTGTTCTATAACGTTTGAACCTCCTTCTAACTTTACAGCATGTGCACCTCCTTCTTTTACAAGTCTACCAGCATTTTTCACAGCATCTTCAATAGAAACATGGTAAGATAGAAATGGCATATCACTTACTATTAAGGCATTTTTCACACCATTTTTCACAGCTTTTGTATGATATATAATTTCATCTATAGTAACAGATAGAGTGTTTTCTTCACCTTTTATGACCATTCCTAATGAATCTCCTATTAAAATACCATTTATATTACATTCATCCATTAGTTTTGCCATTGAATAATCATAAGCAGTAAGCATAGATAACTTTTTTCCTTTACTTTTAGCATTTTTAAAAGTCAGTATAGTATTTTTCATCGTTTTTTCCTCCTAAAATTTTGTAAATCTCTTTGTATTTTTCAGATTTACTTATTAAATTTTCAACTGCGTTTTCTGTAGAAATACTTTTTGTACATTTTAATGAATCTTCATTTTCCAAGGCTATTATTTTTAGTAGATTTAAGGACAGAATTTTGTAAATATCTTCATCTTTCTTATCTAATGCTGATAAATGTTTTTTTATTGGTGTTATATCCCCACGGACAATAGGTCCAGTAAGGGCTTTAGAAAATCCATTATCAAGTATATTTTCTATATTTATTTTGACTAAAGGATTTATAGCTTTTAAAGCTTCTTCCTCAGATAAACCCAATTTGATAAAGTAATTTACACCTACATTTAGTAAAGATAACACTAAATTTGAAACTAAAACATTAGCTAAATGATAAGTGGATGAAGTATTTTTATCTCTTATAAAGAATTGATTACCCAAGCTATTTATAAAATCTTGAATAAATAAATCATCTTTTTCATTATCACCTTCTATGGAAAAACAAATGTCTTTCATTTTTTTTATATCAGTATTTTTATTGGAAAATGCAAATATAGGATGGATAGAATAAATTAATGCACCTGCTTTTTTTGAACAGAACAATATACTAGATTTTAAAGAGCCACTTGTGTGGCAAATATATTTATGTTTTAAATTAAATTTGGAAAGTTTTTTGTCTATAATTTCAATAGAATCATCTGATGTTGTAATAAATAATATATCGTTTTCATCAATAATGTCTTTCAAGTTACTGTAAATTTTTGTTTTTGTTAAATTTGTTGATTCTAGTAAAGATAATTGATTTCTTCCATAAAAACCTGTTACATAATAAGCCTTTGACAAAAAATAATTTGCCAAAGATGTACCAACTTTTCCGGAACCAATAAATCCTATTTTAATAGTACCACCTCCACTTTGTGATACAACATCTTAATTTCCAATCTCATTCATGAAGATATGAGTTACATAAGACAAAATAATTAAAAACATTTAAAGTATAGTTCTCATAACAAGATACCATCCATGGATATTTTACCATTTAAATGAAAGATTGACAAATAATTAAATAAAAGTTGAGTAAATATACTTTTATTTATGTTGTATTATTTTGCTGGAGGTGTAGTTGACTTTGAAAATTATTAAAATAATACCATTGTAAAAATAATAAAATAAAGGCATTTATATAATGTATATGAAAGATGAATTATTTTAATAAAATAAAATATAAGTAAAAAAATTATGATATTTATTAAATATAAATTTTTTGAATTTGCAATATATAATGAAAATAATTTCATTTATTTCTAAAAAAAATCTTTTTTACTTTATATTATTAATATTATTTTTTATTATCTTAAATTTTAAAGTAATAAAAAATATACGGTTTATTTCTTATATCTAATTTTATGAAGATAAATATAGCAGTAAAATTTAATATAAGGCTGATAAGCATTATATACAATAATCTTGTTCAAATTGATAATATGATATTGATGTATTTTTTTTTATCAACTATAATCTAAAATATGAAGTAATAAGTTTTTTTATTAAATTGTATATTTAATGTATATATAAATGACAAATAAATCCTCTGTAATAAAAATAATTCTAGAAATGTGGTTATAAATAATAGCAATGATGAAGGAGGTAAGTATATGAACAAACATAATCTTGAGGTTATATTAAATCAGCTACAGATTAATATATATATTACGGATATTCATACTGATAAAATTATTTTCATGAATGAAAATATGAAAAAAGAATATAATATTTCAGCTCCAGAAGGAAAAGTTTGTTGGGAGGTATTATATACTGAAAAAAATGCCCCATGTAGTTTTTGTAAAGTTTTAGAGCTGTTAAAGAATAATAAAAAAGGAACATTAATAAAGTGGTATGAAAAATGTAATAAGTTAAATCAAGTTTTTGAAAATTATGATAGTCTAATTACATGGCAAGATGGTACAGTTGTTCATATACACCAATCTATAGATATTACAAATTCCAAAAGCTTAAATGAGCAAGGTAAAGTTGAAGAATTTTATCAAATATCAAATAATAAAGAAGAAAGAGATTATCTTGAAGATTTTAATGCCTTAAGAAGTAAATTTGATTATGATTCTACATTACTTTATGATGCTTTGATTAGAGGTACAGATGAATATATATATATTTGTAATATGAAAACAGGAGTATTTCGATATTCACCATCACAAGTTGAATTATTTGATTTGCCAGGAGAAATTGTAGAAAGTCCACTTATTTACTGGAAGAGCATTGTACATCCAGAAGACTGGAACCGTTTTTATAAGTCAAATATGGAAATAGGTAAAAATAATATGGATTATCATTCAGTGGAATTCCGGGCTAAAAATCGCAGTGGAGAATATATTTGGTTAAGATGTAGAGGACAATTAATGCGTGATGAGTTTGGAGAACCAAGTATTTTTGCAGGAATAATGACACAGTTAGGGAAACAAAATAAGATTGACCCATTAACACAACTGTTGAATTACTATGAATTTATGAGTGTGTTTGAAGATAAACTTTCAAATCCGATGATTGAAAAATTATGTATAGTATTATTGAATATCGACGATTTTAAAAATGTTAATGAGATGTATGATAGAGATTTTGGAGATAATATAATAAAAACTTTAGCACAATCTATACAATCTATTTTACCAGGTAATGCTGAACTTTATAAACTTGATGGTGATGAACTGGGAATTCTCGTTGATAATGTTGAGGAAAAAGAGATTCAACTTTTATATGAACAAATACAAAATTTAATTATACATCTTCACCTATGGAGAAAATATGGATTAAATATAACAATTTCTGCTGGGTGTGTTATATATCCAAAACATGGGGATACAGTAAAAGAACTTAGTAAATATGCTAGCTATTCTTTACAGTATGCTAAAGATCATGGTAAGAATAGAATTGTTTTTTTCTCTGAAAAAATATTAAAAAATAAAATGTACTCTGTAGCAATGATGTGGGAGTTGAAAGCATCAATCAATGATAATTTTAGGGGATTTAGTCTTAGATTTCAGCCACAAGTAGATACACAAAGCCATAATATAATAGGTGTAGAAGTACTTTTAAGATGGACTAATAGTGAAGGTAAAGCAATTTCTCCTTTAGAATTTATTCCAATTTTAGAAGAAAATGATATGATAAATACTGTAGGAGCATGGGTACTTCGGATGGCATTACGTACTTGTGGAGAATGGATTGTTGATTATACATTTTTTACAGTGAGTGTAAATATTTCAGCTGTTCAAATATTAGAGGATACATTTATTGAAGATATAATAAAAATTATAGATGAAGAAAATTTTCCTTATAAAAATCTTGTTTTAGAATTAACTGAAAGCCATACAGTACAGAATATGAGTATTTTACAATATAAGTTTAAAGTTTTACAAGAATTAGGCATTCATATTGCTATGGATGATTTTGGTACAGGATATTCATCATTAGAAGTTTTAAAATTTGCACCAATAGATATAGTGAAGATTGATAGAGTCTTTGTTAAAGACATATTAAAAAGTAAGTTTGATGCCACATTTATACATTTTATTGTTGCAATTTGTCACGATGTAGGAATAAAAGTTTGTTTAGAGGGAGTGGAAACAAGAGAAGAGTATGATTTAGTTAAACAAATGCAACCAGATTACATACAAGGATATTTTTTTGGAAAGCCACAAACAGCAAGTGAGATTTTAGATATTTTAAAAATAGACAATTGATACTAATCAAATTTGTGATTTATGTTTGTTTAGCTTATTTTTAAAGAAACTTTATGAATTTAATTATAATATTGAAACCGTTGATATAATCAAAATAAAAGATGATGTTGAGTACATAAAGGTAGAATCTATAAATAGTTGCTACCTTTTTTAGTGAGCAATAAAGTGTATAATTAAAAATTTAGTAAAGTGTTTGATAATTCATCATTTAAGATGATAAAAAATAAATAAGAATTACTTGATTTAGCCAATAATAAAGAATATAGTAACTATATAGACAACAAAACGAAAAGGAGTGTATAACCCTTGGAAAAACAGTATTTTACCACAGGAGAATTTGCAAAGTTGTGTGGAATATCTAAACAGACATTAATTTTTTATGATAAAATAGGGATTTTTTCTCCAGAATATAAAGATAAAAATAATTATAGGTATTATTCGATTTATCAATATGATACATTAGACATATTACAATCATTAAGGGAAATAGGAATGAGTCTAGAGGAAATAAAAGAATATATACAAAATAGAAGTCCTCAACTTTGCGTGAAAATGCTTAAAGAAGAAGAAAAAAATATAAGAGAAAAAATAAAAAAATTAAGAAAAATAAGTTCAAAGATACAAAACAGAATAAATACAACAATTGAAGGAATTTCTAAAATGAATAGTGAAGAAATTTATATGTCTAAAAGATTTGAGGAATACTTAGTCTTATCAAATGACTTGACTAGTATAAGTAATGGTGATTTCATGATGGAATTAATAGATTTCACTAATTACTGCAAATCAAAAAATTTGTATCAAGGATATGAGTTAGGAGCAATGGTAAGTAATGAGAATATAAAAAATGGAGACTACTTAAGCATAGCAAGTTTCTATTTGAAAATAGATAAAAAAATAAAAGAAAAAAAGTTATATATAAAACCAGAGGGAATATATGCATGTATAAAGCATATTGGAAAATATGAAGACTCATATAAATCTTATGAGAAGTTGAAAAAATATATATATGAGAATGAATATAAAATTGTTGGAAATTCATATGAGGAGAGTATACTCGATTTCTTTTGTGAAAGTAATGAAGATAATTATATGACTGAGATTTCAATCCAAGTATCTAGATAAGAATCAAAAAGAGATATATTCAAACATTAAGTAATTATACTTAGTATTGAGTATATCTCTATATTTTATAATAGTATATAAAGGTTTAAACAGTATCTATAAGGTACATTTAATGTCAGTAAATACTAATTATATGAATAAATTGTAAATTGTAGTTGTTAAAAAACAAACAACAAAAGCAAGTACAGTAGGCATTAAGAATCCTAAGGCAGTCCATTTTAGACTTCCAGTTTCTCTTTTTATTGTTAAAAGTGTTGTTGCACAAGGCCAGTGTAGTAAACTGAACAGCATAACATTTAAAGCCGTCAAATAAGTCCATCCATGTTCTCTAAGAACTTGACCTAAAGCACTAAAGCTATCTAATTCTATCATAGAACCAGTTGCTAGGTAAGCCATCAGAAGTATAGGTATAACTATCTCATTTGCTGGGAAACCAAGAATAAAAGCCATCAATATAAAACCATCAAGACCAATTACTTTAGCTAAAGGGTCCAAAAAATTTGCAACATGTGATAATATGCTTAAATCTCCTATATAGATATTTGCAAATATCCAAGTTATTACACCAGCAGGTATGGCTACCATTACAGCTCTTCCTAAAACAAATATTGTTCTATCTATTATGGAAGTATATAAAGTTCTTCCTATTTGAGGAACTCTATAAGGGGGAAGTTCCAATGTAAAAGTTGAAGGAACTCCTTTTAATAATGTCTTAGACAGAGTATAAGAAACTAACAATGTTATTAAAACACCTAAAATTATCAATAAAGTTATACAAAATGCAGTTGCTATACTTGATACAAAAGAGCTAGTTATAACTGAGCTAAAAAATATTGTAGATATAGCTATTAGAGTAGGAAAACGACCATTACAAGGTACAAAGTTATTCGTAAGTATAGCTATAAGTCTTTCCCTTGGAGAGTCAATTATTCTACAACCAATGACTCCAGCTGCATTACATCCAAATCCCATACACATAGTCAAACACTGTTTACCATGTGCACAAGCTTTTTTAAATAGATGATCTAAGTTAAATGCAACTCTTGGCAAATATCCAAAATCCTCAAGCAAGGTAAATAATGGGAAGAATATTGCCATAGGAGGTAACATTACAGAAATTACCCATGCTAAGGTTCTGTACAATCCTAAAACCAACATATCATTTAACCATGATGGACAGTTAATACTATTTAACACGCTTGAAATACTTGGCTCAAATCCAAGTAGCAAATTAGACAGTAAAGTGGATGGATAGTTAGCACCTTCTATAGTAATCCACAATATAGTACCTAATAATAAAAGCATTATTGGAAGCCCAAATACTTTGGATGTTAATATTTTATCTACTTTTTCTTCTCTATCAGTTGATTTTTTAGGAATATTAGAAGAACATTCCTCACTTAATTTTTTAGCATAATCATAGTTAATCTTAGTAAATTCATCTCTGATTTTCTGTTTATTTATATCATTTGGAATTTTCTTCTTTACTTCATTAATAGCATCTATTGAATCTTTATCTATATAGTTGCTCATAGATTCAAAAATACTTTCATCACCATCAATAAGTCTAAGACCTAACCATCTAGAATTTATATTTGGCATGATGTTATCCAATTCTGGCTGAATTGATTTTACCATATCTTCTATATTTTCACTATATTTTACAGGTTTATTATTGAACTTATATCTATCAAAAGACACATCATTTAAAGTATCTAATAGTTCATCCATACCAGAACCACTTCTTGCAGCAGTTAAAACAACTGGAATGCCAAGAGATTCCTCTAGGAGTTTTGTATTTATAGTAATTCCTTTTTTCCTAGCTTCATCTATTAAATTTATACATAAAATAACTTTATCTGTAAGTTCCATCACTTGAAACACCAAATTTAAATTTCTTTCAAGACATGTAGCATCACATACTACTATTACTGCATCTGGATTACCAAAACATATAAAATCGCGAGCCACAATTTCTTCTTGTGACAAGGCAAATAGAGAATATGTTCCTGGCAAATCGATTAATGCATACTCAGCATTTTTATATTTAAAATTACCTCGAGCTGTAGCTACAGTCTTTCCTGGCCAATTTCCAGTATGCTGTCTAAGCCCTGTAAGATGATTAAATACAGTACTTTTACCTGTATTTGGATTACCAGCCAATGCAATTACAAACTGGTCTTCTTTGTTATCTATATCAAACATGTCTTTTAAAGAACTCATTTTGGTTGAGTTGTGTGTCAAACCCATATTAATATCCTCCCGCTAGAAAATTTTAAATGTCAGAAACTAATATTAAGCTACTTTCTTCTTGTCGTAGAGCTATCTTACTACCTCTGATTTTGTAGACAGTTAAATTGTTTTTTGGACCTTTTCTAACTACATCTATAACAGCTCCTCTAGTAAGACCAAGCGCTAACATTCTTTCTCTTAAATTACCACTGGACAATATATCTTCAACTTTAACAGTTTTTTTCACTTGAATGTCGTTAAGGTTTTTCATAGTAGCACCTCCATGCATGAAATTTAGCCTGAGCTAATCTTCTTATTTTAAACTATGCATTATATTATTACCTTGTTACTTTCACAAAAAAAAGATAGGCAAGATGCCTATCACAAAGTTGGGTATAATTCTTACTTTTGGGGAAAGTAGAATATAGAATAAAAATTAACATTTTGAATCTATATAATTATTGAATCTTAATAATAAAAAAAGCCAGAAAGCAAAAAGCCTTCTGACTCCATATAAGGTATTTTCAAATACCTAAATATCAATTCAATATATTATTTATACTTAAATTATATATTAACAATATTAGCTTGTCAACACTGTAATCTCATTTTAATGTGTTCAATGCCAGCCTCGTCATACACTTCTGATATTTCTTTAAAACCACAAGATAAATAAAGATTCTTTACATAAGCTTGTGCTGATAAAGTTATATTGTTTTCATGTAAATTAATCTTTATAAAGTCTATAGCACAATCCATCATTTGTTTCGCTAACCCATTTTTTCTATGACTAGAGAGAACCAAAACTCTACCAATAGAAACATCATCATAAGAGCTATATTCTCTAGGTATTATTCTAGCATAAGCGCAAATCAATCCATCCTCTTTTAAAAATATGTGATAAGAGTTTTTATCTATATCATCATAATCGTTTAATGAAAATATTTTTTGCTCACAAGCAAATACTTCATATCTTGATTTTGCTATTTCATAAAACTCATCTAAACTTAAATCATTAAAGTGCTTAATTTTAAACATAGTAATTACCTCCTAGTGTCTTAAAAAACTGAATATTAAGATATATTATATCATTTCTAATATAGATACTTTCATTAAAATTTATATTTATTAAAAATATTTTAAAAAAGTGATATACTATATTAAAAATAAAGTTTTAGTTAGAAAATTTATGATTTATGGAGGACTTGTTTTGAATACTACTAAAAAATTAACTGAAGCTGCTTTATTGTCATCTTTATTTATAGTAGTGACAATTATAGCTGTGGGTACTGGATTTGGATATGCTATTTATCTAGATTTTATAGTACCAATATTTTTTTGTATAATATGCTTAAAATGTGATTTAAAGTACACTGTTTTATCTGGAGTTACATCACTTTTAATAATTTCTCTAGTACTTGGAAATCTCGGAACTGCTATTTGGGCAAGTCAGAGTGTATTACTTGGTATAATGTGTGGTTATTTTATAAATAAACCTACAATGGTGATGGATGATTTAGTATATGGTTCAATATTTGGAATAATTGTAATGGTTTTTATTGATATATATGCTTCAGCATTAATAGGTTATAGTTTTATGGAAGAATTTCAGGGATATAGTAAATTAATTTATTTTAATGGATATGCAAATATTATTTACTATTTGATGATAGCATTGTTTCCATTTGGGATGGTCTTTTGTATATATTTTTTAAGTTTGATTTTGGGGCATAAATTGCATATATTAGGTTCAAATTCTTTAAAAAAATATTTGATATTTAAAAACTTTAGAAGTCTAAATCAATTTTTATGTTGTTCTAAGAAAGTTTTTTACATATGTGTTTCCTATTTAGTGATTTTTAAAATTTTAAAGTTATTAAATATTAAAGTTGATTTTGTTTATTTAAAAACAATCTTAATATCAATTGCTTACTTATGTGTTTATTTTATAGTTAGAGATTCATGTATGTCGTTGCAAAATTTTATAATATCTAAATTTAGAAAATTATTATATGCTAGAATTTCTTTTTTAATAATAATTTTATTATTATTTTTTATGTTTAATGTGACTATGGTTGGTTTAATAATAGTAAATGCGTTTTTAAATAAGAAAATAAATATAAGATTGAATCAGACTAATATTGTCAATAAACAAATTAATATCTTAATTGAAAAATAAATTTTAGATATTGGTAAAAAATATAAAAAGATAGTATAATGTAAAAAAACATGTATATAATAATAAAAAAGGTTGACAAAATGTAAAAATAATAATATATTATGAGTAAGTTAAGAAAAAAATCTTGTAATTGATGAAATAATCTGAATATATAAATGCTATGAAGAGAAGAAGTAGAGCTAAGTTTTATTTAACAGAGAGTTCCAGTTTGGTGAAATGGAATAAATTGATTTAGTTTGAATACATCTCAGAGCACTATCTCTGAAAGATAACAACCATTAAGAGATATCGGAGTAGTACACGTTATAGTACTTGGGTATATATAATTATACTCTAAGAGATTAATATCGTGAGATATTGATGAACTAAGGTGGTAACACGTAAGCAATGCTTTCGTCCTTTTAATAGGATGAAAGCTTTTTTTATTATAAAAATAAAAATTAAAGATTATATAAATATTTTAGGAGGAATGAAAAATGAAATCGATAGACGAGCAAATACGAATAATTATGAAAGGTGTAGACGATTTAATAGATGAAAAAGAGTTAAGAGAAAAGCTTATTAAATCAGAAAAAGAAGGAAAACCTATGATAGTAAAATTGGGTCTAGACCCAAGTGCTCCAGATATACATTTAGGGCATACAGTAGTTCTTAGAAAGATGAAGCAACTACAAGATTTAGGTCACCAAATAGTAATAATAATTGGAGACTTTACAGGTAAAATTGGAGACCCAACTGGAAAATCTAAGGCTAGAAAGGCTTTAACAACAGAACAAGTTCTTGCAAATGCGAAAACTTATGAAGAACAGATTTTCAAAGTTTTAGATAAAGAAAAAACTATTGTAAGATTTAATAGTGAGTGGTTAGCTAAATTAAATTTTGAAGATGTAATAAAATTAGCAGCAACTATTACTGTTGCAAGAATGTTAGAAAGAGAAGATTTCAAGAAGAGATATGAAGGGCAAATGCCAATATCAGTACATGAATTCTTCTATCCATTAATGCAAGCATATGATTCTATAGCGTTAGAAGCTGATATAGAGCTTGGTGGAACTGACCAAAGATTTAACTTATTGATGGGAAGATCATTACAAAGAGAGTTTGGTATGGAGTCTCAAATAGTAATAATGATGCCTTTAATAGAAGGATTAGATGGAAAAGAAAAAATGAGTAAGAGTTTAGGTAACTATATTGGGATAGATGAAGAAGCAGGAATAATGTACCAGAAATCTATGGAAATTCCTGATGAACTTATAATTAAATACTATAATTTAGTAACTGATGTTCATCCTGATGAAGTTAATAAAATAGAATCTCAGTTAAAAGACGGTTCAGTAAATCCAAGAGATATAAAAATGAACTTAGCGAGAGAAATAGTTACATTATATCATGGAGAAGAATCTGCTAAAGAAGCCGAAGAAAGATTTAAATCTGTATTCCAAAAAGGTCAAATACCTGAAGATATACAAACAATTCAAGTTAAGGAAGAAGGATTTGATTTAATTGAAGTATTAGTTGCTAATGAGATTGTTAAGAGCAAGAGTGAAGTTAGAAGATTAGCTTCTCAAGGTGGAGTAAAGGTAAATAGTGAAAAAGTAGAGGACTTAAGTGACATTGTTAAAGAAAGTGAATTAGTTGTTCAAATAGGAAAGAAAAAATTTGTAAAAATTGAACTAGTAAAATAGATTAAAATAAAAGGGATGTCTCTATTTTGAGACAACCCCTTTTTTATTATATTAAAATCTTAAATTGATAACCATTGTCTTTAAAATATGTTATAATTTGGTCTAACGCATTTACTGTTTCTTGTTTTCCATAAGTATCATGCATTAAAAGAACAACCATTTCTTTACCTTCAGAAGATTTTTTTGCATGTTCAAATAACTCTTGAGCATTTTTCTTTTTACCTTCTGCATCAGCATTTAAAGCATTCCAATCAATTGATGCCATATTTTTCTCTTTTAAGTAGTTACCTAGAGGCTCCATATTCTTCCAAGACATATATCCACCTGGGCATCTAACTACATTTGATGAGAAATTCTTTCCTAAAACTTTTTTCATAGCTTCATCAGTTTTGTTAAGTTCATTTACGAATGTATCAAGATTTAGGCTTCTGCCAGGATATAGTTTTTTATAGTCGTGAGTGTAAGAGTGATGAGCTATTGCATTTCCTTCATCAAATGTTCTTTTTAAAATTTCATTAGCACCATTTCTTTCAAGTGAATCACCTTTAATAAAGAAAGTTCCCCTAACACTATGTTTTTTTAAGATATCTAGGACTTGTGGAGTATTTGTAGTAGATGGTCCATCATCAAATGTAAGAAAGACTATCTTTTCTCCATTGTTTGAATAGTCGTATTTGCTAAGTTTATCCCAAACTAATTTTGCATCATATCCATATTCTTTTGTAGCTTCTTTTTTTGCACCAATAATAGGTTCGTTTTTTTCTTTTTCGATTCTTTCTTTTTCCAGCCTTTCAGCTTTAAGTCTTTCTTGAGTTTCTTTAATTTCTTTTTTTCTAGACATATCCGCCCATGCCATAGAAAAAATACCAATAACTATTACAACAATTATAGTAAGTGTAATAGTTTTCTTTTTTCTTCTTTTTACCATAAGTACAGCATTCCCCCTTTTGTCGAATTGTATCAAAAATATATTATAATTATATCGAAGAAAGTAGAAAAAGTAAACCGACAAAGTTGTAACTAAGATAACCAAAGTGTAACTTATTTGACATTATTTGCATAATATGAATATATAATATACTGAAGTTATCTATAAAAAAATTTAGTATAAGTAAAAAAAATAAAAATTTATTAAAAAGGTGTTTACAAAAAATGATTAATATATTACTGTTAAATAGTGGATATAAATCTGAGCTCATGATAGATATAAATCTGGATTTAAAATACTGAAAAAATTTACTATATTTTTATAGTAATGCTTATAGAAAAACTCTCTTGCTGTTTAGGGGGTTTATAATTTTGCAAAAAAATAAAAAGGAGGGGGCTTTATTGAAAAAATACTTTGGAGAAATAGGACTAATATTTATAGCAATTATATGGGGAAGTGGCTTTGTAGCAACCCAATTTGCATTAGACGGTGGGCTTACACCTCTACAAATCATAACTTTAAGATTCTTCTTAGCAGCCGTAATTATGAACTTACTGTTTTTTAAACAGATTCGTGCTAGTATGGGAAAAAAATTGTTAAAGGCAGGAGGACTTTTAGGAATATTTTTATTCTTGGCTTTCACAGTACAAACCATTGGACTTATGTACACTACACCATCTAAGAATGCTTTTATAACAGCAGCAAATGTTGTAATAGTTCCATTCATAGGATTTATAATTTATAAAAGAAAACTTGATAAGATAGGGATAATAAGTAGTTTAGTAGCTCTTGTAGGGATTGGAATACTTTCTTTAGAAGCAGATTTTTCTATCAATTTTGGAGATTTACTAACACTTATATGTTCATTTGGATTTGCATTTCACATATTCTTTACAAGTGAGTTTGCAAAAGATAATAACCCAATGGCATTAACAGCTGTTCAATTTACTGTAGCATTTTTAATGTCTTTAGTAGTTCAGACATTTGCAGGGCAATTGAAAATGGAAGCTGAATTATCTGGATATATGGGAACTATATATCTAGCTATATTTAGTACTACAATAGGATTTTTGTTCCAAACTATATGTCAAAAAAGAGTTGATGGAACTAGAACAGCTATAATATTATCTACAGAAGCTGTATTTGGTACTATATTTTCTATAATAATTCTAAAGGAACTTATTACAGCAAAATTGGTTATTGGTAGTATATTAATATTTGTTGCAATCATAACAGCAGAAACTAAATTATCTTTTTTAAAGAGCAAAAAAGTGAAACTTAAAGATTCAAAAGAGTCTTCATTAGAAAGTATTTAATAAGACAGTTATTTCCTAATTAATCAAATAAACTATGTATTATGTAGAAATTTGACATCAAAACTTGGTTGATACTGGTGTTTCAAAGTGATAAAATTAATTAGGAAATAAATTTTATTTTTAGTGTTTAAACTACAAAGCCGGGGGTATATATATTCTTGTAGCAAGTTATTAAACTTAAAAATAAAAATTTAATTATATAAAATTGGGAGGAAATTAATTATGAAAAAATTTGTTTGTACAGTATGTGGATATATACATGAAGGAGATGCTGCACCAGCACAATGTCCAGTATGTAAAGTTGGAGCTGATAAATTCGAAGAAATGAAAGGCGAAATGGTTTGGGCTGACGAACATAGAATAGGAGTAGCTCAAGGTGTAGATGCAGAAATAATCGAAGGATTAAGAGCTAACTTTACTGGTGAATGTACAGAGGTAGGAATGTACTTAGCAATGAGTAGACAAGCTGATAGAGAAGGTTATCCAGAAGTAGCAGAAGCTTATAAGAGAATAGCTTTTGAAGAAGCTGAGCATGCTGCTAAATTTGCAGAACTTCTTGGAGAAGTTGTAGTTGCAGATACAAAAGAAAACTTAAGAGTTAGAGTTGACGCTGAGTATGGTGCAACTGATGGAAAATTAAAATTAGCTAAGAGAGCTAAAGAATTAGGATTAGATGCTATACATGATACAGTACATGAAATGTGTAAAGATGAAGCTAGACATGGTAAAGCATTCTTAGGATTATTAAACAGACATTTTGGAAAATAATAATTAAAAATATAGATTAAAAGGAGAAACTTTGGTTTCTCCTTTTTTAAATTATAAAAATAAACTGTTGTGATAAAAAGGTGGAAATAATATGAAATCAGTATCTGTTAGGAGTTGCAAAACTTACAATTATGAAGATGTGAGGTGTTCTATTGAAAAAAATTTAGATGATATTGGAGGAATTGATAAATTTGTTAAAAAAAGAAGTAAAGTACTCGTAAAACCAAATTTATTGATGAAGAAAAGACCTGAAGAAGCTACAACTACACATCCTATGGTTGTGAGAGTTGTATGTGAAAAGCTTTTAGAGTTAGATTGTGATATTACAATAGCAGATAGCCCAGGTGGTCCATATAATCAAAGTTCTCTTAAAAATATATATAAGGCATCTGGAATTGAAGAGGTAGCAAATGATTTGGGTATTAAGTTAAATTATGATGTTTCAGATGTTAAGATACATAGTGAAAAAGCACATGTTTTAAAATATATGGATATTATTAAACCAATAGTAGATGCAGACTATGTAATAAATCTTTGCAAATTAAAGACACATATGATGGCAACTTTTACTGGTGGTACAAAAAATATGTATGGATGTATAGCTGGATTGAAAAAAGCAGAAATACATTATAGATTTCCTACAGAAGAATTATTTTGCGAAAATGTGCTTTTGGATATTTGTGATTATGTGAAACCGACATTGACAATTATGGATGGAATAGTAGGTATGGAAGGTGATGGTCCCTCAGCTGGAACCACTCGAGAAATAGGTGTATTATTAGCATCACAAAATCCATATGCTATAGATGTAGTTGCATGTAAGATTATAAGCTTACTTCCAAATAGAGTTGCTACAATTAGAGGTGCTATAAAAAGAGGTTATATAGAAGCAGATTTTTCAGATATTGAGATTGTAGGAGAAGATATAGATGATTTAATTATAAAAGACTATAAGGTTCCAAATGTAAGTAAAGACTTAAGATTATTTTCTGTAAAACTACCAAAATTTTTAAATGAGCCTATTTCAAAACTTATAACACCAAAACCTGTGGTTAGATTCCAAGATTGTATAAAATGTGGAAAATGTAAAGAAGCTTGCCCTGCAAGTACTATAGAAATGGGAACTAAGGGAGCCATTATAGACTTAAGTAAATGTATACGATGTTACTGTTGCCATGAACTTTGTCCTAAAAAGGCTATTGATGTCAAACGTAATTTTGTATTTAAGTATGTAAAATAATGTATAATATTATATGAGTCTATATAAATGAAAAGTATAAAGGAGAAATAAGATGATTTTAATTAAAAATGGTAGAGTGATAGACCCTAAGAGTCAAAAAGATGAGAAAATTGATTTAATTATAAAAGAAAATAAAATTTATAAAATAGGTAAATTTGATGAAAGTGATGAGTATGAAAAGGTAATAGATGCTAGTGGTAATATAATTGCGCCAGGTCTAGTAGATGTACATGTTCACTTTAGAGACCCAGGATTTACATATAAAGAAGATATAGAAAGTGGAGCTAAAGCTGCTGCTAGAGGAGGATTTACAACTGTTATATGCATGGCAAATACTAATCCTATTGTAGATAATGAAGATACTTTTAATTATATTGAGGAAAAGTCAAAAAGTGCATGTATAAATGTTTTACAAGCAGCTGCTATAACTAAAGGTTTTGAAGGTAAAGAATTGGTTGATATGGAAAATCTTAAAAAAGCTGGTGTACCTGGGTTTACTGATGATGGTTTACCTCTAATGGATAGCAATCTAATTATGGAAGCTATGATTAAAGCAAAAGAATTGGATGTACCACTTAGTTTTCATGAAGAAGACCCTTCTTTAGTTGGAAATCCAGGTGTGAACGCAGGAAAAATAGCTTCAGAGATAGGATTAAAGGGCGCATCAAGTGTGGCAGAAGATGTTATGGTAGCTAGGGATTGTATGCTGGCACTAAAAACTGGTGCGAAGATTGATATACAACATATAAGTTCTGGAGTATCTGTTGATATGGTTAGATTTGCAAAATACCTTGGTGCAAATGTAGTTGCAGAAGCTTCACCACACCACTTTACATTGACTGAAGAAGATGTATTAGAGTTTGGAACAAATGCAAAAATGAATCCACCTTTAAGAAGTAAGTGGGATAGAGATAAGATTATAGAGGGATTAAATGATGGTACTATTGAGATAATAGCAACAGACCATGCACCTCATAGTAAAGAAGAAAAAGACAGAGAATTCATAAAAGCTCCAAGTGGAATTATTGGGTTAGAGACTTCTTTATCTCTTGGAATAACAAACTTAGTTCATAAAAACCATCTTAGTATGATGCAATTAATCGAAAAAATGTCTACAAACCCTGCAAAATTATACAATTTAAATGCTGGTTTTATAGAAGAAGGTGCAATAGCAGATATTGTTATATTTAATCCTGAAGAAGAATGGACAGTTGAAAGCTTTGTGTCTAAAGCTGATAACTCACCATTTAAAGGTAAGACTTTATATGGCAAGGTTAATTATACAATATGTAATGGAGAGATTGTATATAACGCTTAACTTAGCAGTATCTTTTAAAGGCGGTGAATACAATGATTGAAAGTAAAAGATTATATATTAGGAAGATGAATCATAATGACCTTGAGGAAATAAGTAAGATTTTACAAGATATAGAGGTAATGTATGCTTGGGAACATGCTTTCTCTGATGAAGAAGTTTTAGAATGGATTGATAGAAATATACAAAGATACGATAATGATGGATATGGATACTTTATTGCTATAGATAAGGAAAGAGAAGATGTAGTTGGACAGATAGGTCTTATAAAGCAGGACATAGGATTAGGAATAGGATATATAATAAAAAAAGAATATTGGAACCAGGGATATGCTACTGAAGGTGCAATTGCTTGTATAGATTATGCTATTAAAAATCTAAGAGCAGATACTTTAGTAGCAGATATAAGACCTGAAAATACAGCATCTATAAATGTAGCAAAAAGACTAGGTATGAAAAAAACATCAGAGTATGATAAGATTTACAAAGGAAAAGTAATGAAACATGATATCTATCAACTAGAAGTAACTGGATTAACTACAAAGATTGTTGAAGTAGTAGAATATAATCCAAATTGGAAGTATGAGTTTGAAAAGTTAAAATCTACACTAGAAAAGGTATTAGGAGATTCAATTTTAAAAATAGAGCATGTTGGTAGTACTTCTGTTGAGGGGCTTTCTGCAAAGCCAAGATTGGATGTTGATATAGTAATTGAAAACTACAATTACTTAAATGATGTTATAAGTAAATTAAAGAAATTAGGGTATAGACATCTTGGGAATTTAGATATAGAAGGAAGAGAAGCATTTTTATATGAGACAACTGACTTTATGGAACATAATTTATATGTATGTCCTAAAAATGGAAAAGGATATTTAGAACATATTAAATTTAGAGATTATTTAATGTTAAATCCAGATAAGGTTAAAGAGTATTCTAACTTAAAGAAAAAACTAGCAAAACTTTATAGATATGATGTTAATGCTTACTGTGACAATAAAACAGATTTTATAAGAAAAATAATAGACTAGAAACTAAAGAACGCACTACTATATTTGAAGAAGATTAAATTCTTAATCTATCATATATAATAGTGCGTTATATATTAAATCTGTTTTATATAAGTAAATCTAAAAATTATAAATTTAGACAGTGTCTACTTATAAATTGCCTTTATAGGGTCTAGTTTAGAGGCTTTAAAGGCTGGGATTAAACCAAACACAACCCCAGTTAATATAGTAGCTACAATAGCGTAAAATAAGCTATTTAAACTAGGAATTGCTTCAAATCCAATGTATTTAGAAACATAATTAGTAGCAATAAATCCAACTATAGTTCCTAAAATTCCACCACATACTGTTATAAATACAGCCTCAACTAAAAACTGAAATAATATAGACCTAGGTTTTGCACCAATAGCACGTCTTATACCAATTTCTCTTTGTCTTTCCATAACAGAAACATACATTATATTCATTACACCAATACCACCAACAAACATTGCAACTACAGTTATTATAGATACATATTTGTTTACATTAGAATTAATGCTTTCAAGATAAGCTGTCTGTTCAGTTGGGTCTGGTGTAGTATAAGAACCATTGATACCAGGATGCATCTCATATAGTTTAGCTATAACATTGTTTGCAACTTCATTCACATTATACCCATTAGAAGACACTAAGTCTAACTGATAGATTTCATTTGAATAAGAATTTTGACTCATTAAACTGTCAAAAGCCTTTTTAGGTATAAGAGAAGTAGTAAACTGCATATCTTGATAACCACCAAAGAATCCCATATTTTGATTTTGCTGAGAATCATCTAGTACTCCAATTATTTCAAATATAGTTCCATTTATATTGATACCATTACCTAAAGCATCTTCTGGGTTTTCAAAAATTTCACTTGTACTTTGTAATGTAAGTAAAATTACTTTTCTTTTTTCATCATCTAAAGAAAAATCTCTACCACAAACTAAATTTATTTTAGAATCCTTTTTTACTGGTCCTACATCAACATAAGTACTCTTTTTATCAAAAAATGCTTGTGAAGAATAAGTTGAATCAAGATTAAACCCATCTCTTGATGGAGCTATTCTTTCTACACCCTCAACAAATGATAATTCTTCTAAGTCTTTTGCATTAAATGGTTTTAAAAATATACTCATATCATCAGTAAGGCCTGTGTTATCAGCAGATTCAAACGAAATAGTAGTTTTATTAGGGTTTACATTGTTTACAGATTTTTTAATTTCTTTCTGAAACCCATTACCTATAGAACTAACAAGTATTACTGAAGTTATTCCTATTATAATCCAAAGTAAAGCTACAAAGACACGAAGTTTGTGTCCTTTTAAGTTAGCCAAAGAATTTTTTAATAAGCTCATGATTACACCTCCGAAGTAAACACACCATCTTTAAGTCGTATGACCTTAGTTGCATACTTAGTTAAATCTTGATCATGTGTAACCATTATTATAGTCTTACCTTGTTCATTAAGTTTTGTCAAAAGTTCCATAATTTCTTTGCTGGTTTCACTATCTAACGCTCCTGTTGGTTCATCAGCAAAGATTATTTGAGGGTCATTTGCCAGACAGCGTGCAATAGCTACACGCTGTTGCTGACCACCAGATAACTGAAGAGGCTTTTGTTTAAGTTTATCCAAAAGTCCAACAGATTTTAATTTATCTTCAACAATTTCTTCTCTTTCAGATTTTTTTAGCGCCTTATTGTAGATTAGAGGTAACTCTACATTTTGATATACATTTAAAGTTTCTATTAAATTAAATTGTTGAAAAACAAATCCAATATTAATATTTCTAAAAACAGAACGTTCATTTTCACTCAAATTAGTTACATCTGTTCCATCAAATATATATCTTCCTTCATCAAATACATCAAGAAAACCTAAGATATTAAGTAAAGTAGTTTTACCACTACCAGATTTACCCATTATCATTACAAATTCTCCAGAATCAATTTCTAAGTTTAAGGATTTTAAAACATGTAATTCATCTTTCCCTACTTTATAATACTTTTGAATATTTTCTAATTTTATTAACATATGTAAATTAATTCACATCCATAGTAACTTCTTTTACTTTTTTATTTGGAGTAGCATCTCCATTATTAGAACCTGCAGTTACGCTATCGCCTTGAACTGGGTTTCCTTCTTTCATTTCTTTAGTAGGGTGTTTTATTACTATATCGCCTTGCTCAAGACCGCCTCTAACTACAGCAAAATCATCATTTTGACTTGCTACATCTACAATTTGTTTTTTCAATATACCATCTAAATCCTTAAATACATATGAGTGTTTTTTGTCTTTAAGCACACAAGATGCTGGTATTTTAAAGCTTGAACTAGCTACTTCAAGTGATGCTTGAAGATGGAATCCATTTACTAATCCTTCTTGATTATCAAATGCTATGTTTATATCATAATAAGATAGAGTATTCTGTTGAGCTCCCATCTCAGTATTTGGAGTAGATGGCTTATCAGATATAAAACTTATTCTACCAGTAAGTTTTTGGTCAGTTGAGAAAACTAATATATTAACCATCTGGTCAATTTTCATTTTAGGTAAATCTTGCTCACTTGCTTGTCCTTTCATATAAAACTCTAGACCTTGAATAGTCATAAATGAAGCTGGTTGTTCTGGATTTCCAGTTTGGTCATTTAAGTATACAGTGCCATCAAAAGGAGCAGTGACACTATCATATGCTTTCTTATCTAAAGAAGCTATTTGAGAGTTTAAAGCAGTTATCTGAGCATTTATAGAAGCTATAGCATCTCTATTTTCAGTAATATCAGAAAGTGATATTTTCTGTTTTTTGTATTGGCTAAGTTGTGATTTCAAACTATCTATTTCTGCTATTATAGTTGGATTTTTAGCAGTAAAAAGAAGGTCTCCTTGATTTACTTTTTGACCGTTTGTAACATTAACAGCACTTAGTTCATAATCTCCAGAAATATTAAAGTCTTTAGTCTGTTTAGGAACAACCATACCATTTATAAATATTTTCTCATTTTCAGGAACAGTATATGTTTCTATAAAGTTTTCATTAGCTTGTAATTTAGTGTTTTTTGCATCATTGTAAGCAAGTACCCCTAAAATTAGAAGTATGATTATTACTATTCCTGCATAAATTTTGAATCTTTTATTTTTAAAGGGATTGTTTTTAAAACCTTTATTTTTAGCTTTGAAGCCACTACTTCCAAAACTACTACTTCTAAAGTTGTTACTTTTGAAGCTGCTATTTCTAAATTTTTTCTTTTTAAATTTTTTTAGAAAAGACATGTCTTCCTCCTTTTTATAAAAACTATTTATTATATACTGGGATGTACATATAGAATCATTATTAAGAAGCCTGTTGAATATAAGTTAAATAGAAATAAACTATCAATATTAAGATACTATAAATCGCATTTGAATGTAATAGTAAATTTTGTATATTGATTATACTCTGAATCTACATCAATTTTATGGCCAAGTTTATCACAAAGTTCCTTTGCTAAATAAAGCCCAAGTCCTGTAGATTTAGCGTTATTCCTTCCATTATTACCTGTAAATCCCTTATTGAATATTCGATTTAAATCTTCCTTTTTTATACCACAACCAGTATCTTCCACTCTTAATTGTAAATAATTTTTGGTTGTTTTGCAATAGATAGATATATTATCTCCTAATGAGGAATATTTTAGGGAATTACTCAATAATTGCTCGAATATGAAGTAGAGCCATTTCTCGTCTGATAAAACTTTAAAATTCAAATTATTTAAGCCTAAAATTATTTTTTTTGAAATAAAATATTTTGAATATTTTCTTATAATATCTCTAATAATTTTTTCAATGTTCACTTCTTGAATCAAAAAATCTTTATGAAAATCTTCAAGTTTGGATAAATATAAAATTTTTTCAACAGAATTTTCAATTCTAAATATTTCATTATCTATATCATTAGAAATTTTTTCATCAATTAAATCCTCATTCTGCTCAAGCGTAAGTTTTATTATTGCGATAGGCATCTTTATATCGTGTACCCACATACTCATAATCTCTTTATTTTCTTCAAACTTCTTAACATTATTGTTTATTATTTTATTACACTTATATTGATAATTTTTAATGGTGTTCAAATATATTTTTTCTTCATTTTTACATTTAATTAATTCTATATCATGGCTATTAATCTGAGCTATATCATTTTTTATGTTATTTAAAAATTTATTCTTTTTTATGTAGCTAATTAGTAGATATAACAATAAAAATACGACATTTATAATTAATATATATAAAATAGTGTCAGTTAAAAAAATCTCTACAGGGGAAAAAAGAATAACTGCTATTGTAAAAATTAAGAAAGTAAAATTGTATATCAAAAATCCGAGTTTGTCTTTGAGAAAATCTTTAAAGCTCATAAATTCACCTACTTAGAGTTGTTTTAATTGATTATATAACCTAATCCTCGTTTTGTATCTATAAAATCTTCCAACCCAATTTCATTTAATTTTACTCGTATTCGGTTTACATTTACAGTTAATGTATTATCATCTACAAACCAATCATTATCCCATAATTTTTTCATAAGTTTATTTCTGCTAACTATTTGCCCCTTATATTTCATAAGCTCATGAAGAATCTTAATTTCGTTTTTGGTTAATTCAACAATATTGTCTTCATATTTTATGGTCGCAGTTGATAAATCTAAGATAACACCATTATGAACAATTTGATTTGAATTATTCTCAACAAAATTATAAGTTCTTCTTAAGAGTGCATTAACTTTAGCTACTAAAACATCTATAGAAAATGGTTTTTGTATATAATCATCTGCTCCCAGATTTACACCCATTATTACATCCATGTTGGAGTTTCTTGAAGAAATAAAGATTATAGGAACTTTTGAAATTTTTCTTATTTCATTGCACCAATGAAAACCATCATAAAATGGAAGATTTATATCCAATAAAACTAATTGTGGTTCATAGTTTTTAAATTCTTCTATGATGTTTTCAAGATTTTCTATTTGATACACATCATGTCCCCATTTAGAAAGACATTCTGCTATGATATTCTTTAATGAAACATCATCTTCAATTACCATTATTTTAAACATTCTTACCTCCTAATTCAAAATAGTTATATTAACATAACCTTATTTTACTTGATAAATTAAAATATTTCTACCTTATAATCTAAAATAATTATATTAATATAACTATATTTTACTTGATAAATTATATTTTAAACATAATTACAATAAAAATGAAGAAATATAATAAATACTTACATAAATGTAACTTTAAATTAATGTAATTAAATGTTTAAAAGCTATTTTAATATATATAATATATTTGTGAGAATTAATAAATAACTAATTATGAGGAGAGGTGATTATTTAACTATGGAAGAAGTATTATCTGTTGAAAATGTAAAAAAAGAATATGGGAGAAGAGGTTCAAAATTTGAAGCTCTAAGAGGAATAAGTTTTAAGGTTTATAAAGGAGAATTTGTTGGTATTATGGGTTCATCTGGTGCGGGTAAATCAACTCTTTTAAATATCATTTCTACGATAGATTTACCTTCATCAGGAGAGGTTTATATAAATAGAAAGAATATTGTTAAAATGAATCAAAATGAATTAGCAGATTTTAGACGTGATAATCTCGGATTTGTGTTTCAAGATTCTAATCTTCTAGAGACTCTTACAATAAAAGAAAACATAATTCTGCCTCTTTCTTTAAAAAATGAAAGCGTATCAAATATAGAAAATAGAATACAAGAAATATCAAAAGAATTAGATATAGAATCAATATTAGATAAATATCCTAGTGAAGTTTCAGGAGGGCAGAAACAAAGAGGAGCTGTCTGTAGGGCAATAGCAACAAAACCATCATTAATACTTGCAGATGAACCCACAGGAGCATTAGATTCCAAATCTGCTAGGGATTTATTGAATTGTCTACTGAACTTAAATAAAAATAACAATAGAACGATATTAATGGTAACTCACGATGCTACATGTGCAAGTTTTTGTGATAGGATACTCTTTATAAAGGATGGAATAATATTTACAGAAATTGTTAAAGGGGAAAGTACTAGAGAATTCTATAATAAAATAGTAAATACAGTTTCCTTAATTGGAGGAGTTAATAAAAATGAGTTTATTTAGAATTGCAATGCAAAATGTAAAAAATAGTTTTTTTAACTATTTAATGTATTTTATTTCAATTGTATTTAGCGTGTTTGTATTTTTCAGTTTTAAATCTATAGAGTATAATGAAGCTTTAAACTCACTTGGAAATAAAACCAGGATAAGTATTAACACAAGTTCGATTGTAATAATTATATTTGTTTTCTTATTTATATATTATTCGAACTCATTTTTTTTTAATAGACGTAGACGAGAGGTGGGGACTTATAGTTTACTTGGAATGAGGAAAAGTCAGATAGGAAGAGTATTTTTATATGAGACTTTTTTGATGGGGATACTTGCAATATTAATAGGAATATTTTTAGGTTTGTTATTTTCAAAGCTTATGACTATGATACTTGTAAAGTTAATGAATGAAATGATAGTAGTAAAGATGAATTTAAGTGCAAAGGCTTTAGTTCAAACACTAGTTGTATTTTTAATAATATTCATAGTTATTGGAATAAGAAATACTATGATAATCAGAAATAAAAGGGTTGTAGAATTATTTAATAAATTGCCAGAAAAGCATACAACTAAAAAATGTATAAGGTTAAAAGGAATACTTGGTATTTTACTAATAACAATTTCTTATCTTATGTCAATTAGTTATTTTATTGCTGAGAATATTATGCTTTCAATTTTTATATTAATTACAATAATACCAGGAACTTTTTTATTCTTCTCATCAGTTATGTCTATAATCATTGACGCTGTTAGGAAGAAAAAAAAATTTTATTATAAAGGAAGAAATCTAATTGCTTTTTCTGAACTTGGATTTAAATTGAAGAGCAATAGTAGGATACTGGCTATAATATCAATATTAATAGCTACAAGTGTAACCATGCTAGGATTTACCATATCACTTTATTATGATATAGATAGAAATATAAGTGAAAATTACAAATACAGTTATACTGTAAATGCAGAAAATAATCATGTAAATAAAGAAATTGACGATTTGTTATATAAATATAAAAAAAATAATAAGGTAATCTTTGATAAAACAATAGAGCTCATAAACAAAAATATAATCTTTGAAATGTATTATAAAAATGCAAATAATCAAAGAAAAGATAGAATATCTGTGGACTTAATTAAAGAAAGTGATTTTAAAAAATTAAGACAGTATCAGAATGTAGGTTATAAAGATTTATCCTCGAATGAATATGCGTATTATGTTTCTGATTCATATAAGAAAATATTTTTAGAAAATTTTAATACTAAAGAAATAAAGCTATACATTAAAAGAGAAAAAGAATATGGTACAAATCTTTTTAAAGTACAAGAAAATATTTTAGAACCAGAAATAAATTCACAATCTACATTCGATTTAGTTGTAGTAAAAGATAAAATTTTTAATCAGTTAAAGTCAGACAGAAGCTCTAGACTAATAAGATTAATTGACATAGATAACGAAAAGAAAGGACTTGATTTAACTTTAAAATTGAAAAATATAGTGAATAAAAATATGAAATTTACTTATCCTTTTAATTTTACATCAAGGAATGAGAACTATAATAATTTGATAAAATTAAGTGGTCTTATGTTATTTATAGGTATATTTTTATCTGTAGTATTTCTTTTATGTACAGGTAGCATAATTCTGTTTAAGCAACTATCAAGTATATATGATGATAAAGAAAGATATATTATGTTAATAAAACTTGGAGCAAATAACAAAGATATTGAGAAAATAATATCAAAACAATTAAAAGTTGTATTTTTACTTCCATTAGTCGTAGGTACAGTTCATAATCTATTTGCAATGTCAATTGCACAAAAGTTTATACCTAGGTCATTAATTACTCCAATTATCATAACTCTAGTCATTTATTATATAGGATACTTTATATATTATTTTTTAACCTTAAAATATGCTCAAAATATGATAATAGAATAAATTAAGTTGTTTTAAGCTAAGGTATAAAATCTTAGGGGATATATTAAGATGAAAAAATTAAGATTTGGAAAAAGTATATATTTTATATCAGTTGTGTTACCTGATGTTATATAATAAATTTAGGAAAAACATCAAATAAAAAATGACAAGGAGTTGAAGTTTATGAAGTTTAACGCTTATCAACATAAATATTCATCAATAAGAAATGTCGTATATGCTAAAAATGGAGCAGTTGCAACATCAACACCACTGGCATCTCAAGCTGGGCTTGAAATATTAAAAAAAGGTGGAAATGCTGTAGATGCAGCAGTTGCAACAGCTGCTACATTAGCAGTGGTAGAACCAACAAGCAATGGGATTGGTGGAGATGCATATGCTCTTGTTTGGATAGAAGAAGAAAAACGATTGCATGCTCTAAACTCTAGTGGTTTTGCTCCAGAAAAGATGGAATTAAATAATTATGGTAATCTTGAGGAAATGCCTAAGTATGGATTTGGAGCAGTAACTGTACCTGGAATACCTGCAGCTTGGGCAGAATTAAATAAAAAGTATGGCAAGCTTAGTTTAAGGGAATGTTTATCTCCAGCAATAAACTATGCGAGAGAAGGTTATGTAGTATCTCCTAATGTGGCTAAAGTGTGGAAAAAATCATATGAATTATATGAAAAAGAACTTGTTGGGGAAGAATTCAAACCATGGTTTGATACATTTTCTAAAAAAGGCAAAGCTCCAGAAGCTGGAGATATATTTATATGTGAAGAACATGCAAATACATTAGAAGAAATAGCAGATACTCAATCTGAAAGCTTTTATAGAGGAAGACTTGCTGATAAAATAGATGAATATTCTAGAAAATTTGATGGAGCTATAAGAAAAAGTGATTTAGAGCGCTTTTATCCAACATGGGTAGAGCCTATAAGCACAGAATATAAAGGATATAAAATATTTGAAATTCCACCAAATGGACATGGAATAACAGTTTTAATGGCACTTAATATATTAAAAGAATTAGATATAGAAGGAAACATAGAAAATGTGGAAGATATACATAAGATTATAGAAAGTTTAAAATTATCTTTTGCAGATTCTAAAACTTATGTAACTGATATAGAACACATGAAGGTGAAGGTTCAAGATTTATTAAATCAAGAGTATGCCAAAAAAAGAAGTTCATTAATCGATAACAAAAAGGCTCTATATCCAAGTGAAGGAGAGCCATACTGTGGTGGTACAGTGTATCTTTGTACTGCTGATAAAGATGGAAATATGGTTTCATATATACAAAGTAACTATATAAACTTTGGTTCTGGAATTGTGATACCAAACACTGGGATTGCATTACATAGTAGAGGGAATAATTTTAACTTAGACCCCAAACATCATAACGTAGTAAAACCATTTAAAAAACCTTACCATACTATAATACCTGGATTTTTAGGCAAAGAAGATAAAGCAATAGGACCATTTGGTGTAATGGGTGCATTTATGCAACCACAAGGACATGTTCAAGTACTAACAAACATGATAGATTTTGGTCTAAATCCTCAAGAGGCACTAGATGCTCCAAGATGGCAATGGATAGAAGGCAAGAAAATAGAAGTTGAATCAGATATGCCAAAACACATAATAGATTCATTAATTGAAAAAGGGCATGAAATAAAAGTAATTAATGATAGTGTTGATATGGGAAGAGGTCAAATAATATTCAAAACAGAACAAGAAAGTTATATCTGTGCAACAGAATCAAGATGTGATGGTCATGTTGCAGTTTATTAATATTATTAAAATGTATATATGATGAATTTAAAAATGTATATGAAATATCAATTAAAGGCGAAAGTCTAAATGACTAACGCCTTTATGATATTTTATAATATTTAAGATATTATAGACTGATTTTATATGTTATTAGTTTTATTCTTGACCAGTCTTAATTTCATTGTCATCATAGCTAATCCAGTCGCTAAAGCTACCAACATAAATCTTATGAGGGATGTCAAGCTCTCTAAGAGCAAGACTATTGACACAAGCAGATATTCCTGAACCACAAGATAAAATTACTTCATCATAAGTATTTAAATCTTTGAAGAAATCTTTTAAAAATTCCATGTCTTTAAGTGAACCATTTTCAAAATTACTTTTTATTAAATCCTTACAAAAATAATTCTTAGCACTAGGTATATGACCAGCTTTTGAATAAGCAGGCTCAACTAGACCTTGATATCTTTCGTTGGCACGACAATCTATGATTACAGTATCTTTTTTATATAATTTAGATTTAACATATTCCATTGGCACAACTAAATCATCATTTATATTTGGTTTAATTTCTTTACCTGTGCAATTTGGAATATTTATTTTTTCTTCTAGTTCTCCGCCTTCGTTTACGAAAGAAGTTATTCCTCCATCCAGTACATAGACCTTTTTAAGACCTAAATGTTTTAATTGGAAAAATAATCTACAAGCTCCATTTAAATCTCCATCATCATAAGTTACAATTGTAGTATCGTTATCAACGCCCATTTTTTCTAACTTTTCTTTTAATATGAAAGGGTCTTGTAAAGGATTTTTACCACCATGTTCTTTTGTAGGAGACGATAAATCCTTGTCTATATCTAAGATGAAACTGCCTTTTATGTGTCCTTTTTTATAAGAATCAATACCATAAGTTCTATTAATAAGGTCAAACCTACAATCTATAATGACTAGATTATCATTTTGTTCTAGCTTTGATATAAGTTCTTTTGCAGAAATAATGTTTTTCAAAGAATGTACCTCCTATGTTTATATTATTTTTATTTTAATCTATATTAATTATTAACTTTATAAATTAATATTATTATAATTTATTACATAAGTAAATAAATCTTTAGAAATTGTAAAAATTTTATATAAAAATTCAAATAATTAATGAATATTGAAAATTTTAGATATATAATAAAATAAGGGTGTATTTTAAATAATATGAAAGCTGGTATTGCAATAGATTAAAGCCTTACACACGTTTAGTTTTTAAAGAAATTAGTGTTATTATGAAAACCTAAGTTAATTTATTAAATAAATAATTGAATAAAAAAATTTTATTATGTATTTATAAAATTTTTGTTACAAATTTGGCATAATATAGTATACTTTAAGTGTGTATTAGGTTAAATCTATAACAAATTAGACATATGATATAGACTTAGTGTTTATTGGCAATTAAAAGAAATTTGTTAATATCAACTATTTGTAGTTTGGGCAGTTATAATTATTTTATAGGGGGGATGTCCAATACAAAACAATTAATCAAGAACTAATATTATATTATAATAAGTTATAGTTTTGTGTGTTTATGTTTTTAATTAAATTTAGAGTGGGAAAAATATATTTGTTAGAATGGAGAATAGCGAGATGAGTAATAGAATAGTTAGTAAGAGACAATTAACAGATAGTATTTATTTGATGGAAATAGAGGCGCCTAGAGTTGCAAAATCTTCTCAACCTGGTCAATTTATAATAATTAAGAATGACGAAAAGGGAGAAAGAATTCCTCTAACAATAGCTGACTATGATAGAGAAAAAGGAACAGTAACTATTGTATTCCAGACAGTTGGTGCTTCAACTAAAAAATTAGCAATGTTTGAAGAAAACGATTTTGTAATGGACTTTGTAGGACCATTAGGACAAGCAAGTGAATTTATACATGAAGATATAGAAGAATTAAAAAATAAAAAAATATTATTTGTAGCTGGTGGAGTTGGTTCTGCTCCAGTGTATCCACAAGTTAAATGGTTTAAAGAGAATGGATTAGATGTAGATGTAATAATTGGTGCAAGAACTAAAGAATTAATAATATTAGAAGATGATATGAGAGAAGTAGCTAAAAACGTATACGTATCAACAGATGATGGTACATATGGATTTAATGGAAGAGTTACAGACTTATTAAAAGATTTAGTTGATAATCAAGGCAAAAAATATGACCAAGCAATCGTAATTGGACCAATGATAATGATGAAATTTATGTGCCAATTAACTAAAGAGTTAAATATACCTACTATAGTAAGTTTAAATACAATAATGATTGATGGAACAGGTATGTGTGGTGGTTGTAGAGTTAGTGTTGGAGATGAAACTAAGTTTGCATGTGTAGATGGTCCAGAATTTGACGGACATTTAGTTGACTTTGACCAAGCAATGAGAAGACAATCTATGTACAAGACTCAAGAAGGAAGAGCTATGCTAAAACTTGAAGAAGGCGATAGTCATCATCATAGTAATTGTGGATGTGGAGGTAACAAATAATGGATGCTAAAAAAGTAAAAGTACCAGTTAGAGAACAAGAACCTGCTGTAAGAGCAAAAAATTTTGATGAAGTGTGTTTAGGATACAATAAAGAAGAAGCTATGGCAGAAGCTAATAGATGTTTGGCTTGTAAAAAACCAAAATGTGTAGGTGGATGTCCAGTAGGAATAGATATTCCAGGATTTATAACAAAAGTTAAAGAAGATGATATAGAAGGTGCTGCTAAAGTAATAGCTAAGAGTAGTTCATTACCAGCTGTTTGTGGTAGAGTATGCCCACAAGAAAGTCAATGTGAAGGTGTATGTATACTTGGAATAAAATCAGATGCAGTATCAATAGGTAAACTAGAAAGATTTGTAGCAGATTGGTCAAAAGAAAATGATATAAATTTATCTGATACAGAGCCTAAGAAAAATCAAAAAGTAGCAGTAATAGGAAGCGGTCCAGCAGGACTAGCTTGTGCTGGTGATTTAGCTAAAAAAGGTTATGATGTAACAATCTTTGAAGCAATGCATGAGCCAGGTGGAGTTTTAACTTATGGTATACCTGAATTTAGACTTCCAAAACAAGCTGTTGTTCAACCTGAAATAGATAATATAAGAAAATTAGGTGTAAAAATAGAAACTAATGTAATTGTTGGTAAGACAATAACAGTAGATGAGCTTATAGAAGATGAAGGATTTAAAGCTATATTCATAGGTTCAGGAGCAGGTCTTCCAATGTTTATGAATATACCAGGAGAGAATGCAAATGGGGTATTTTCTGCAAATGAATTCTTAACTAGAGTAAACTTAATGAAAGCTTACAGAGATGATTATGACACACCTATTAGTTCTGGTAAAAAAGTTGCTGTAGTTGGTGGTGGAAATGTTGCTATGGACGCTGCTAGAACTGCATTAAGATTAGGTTCAGAATCATATATAGTTTATAGAAGAAGTGAAAAAGAGCTTCCAGCAAGAGCTGAAGAAGTACACCATGCAAAAGAAGAAGGTATTATATTTAATACATTGACAAATCCTAAAGAAATTTTAGTAGATGAAAATGGATATGTTAAAGGTATGGTTTGTATAAGAATGGAATTAGGAGAACCAGATGATTCTGGAAGAAGAAGACCTATAGAAATAGAAGGTTCTGAATTTGTACTTGATGTAGATACAGTTATAATGTCACTTGGAACAAGTCCAAATCCATTAATATCTTCTACGACAAAGAGTCTTGATATAAATAAGAGAAGATGTCTAATAACAGATGAAAATGGACAAACTTCTAAAGAAGGAGTATTTGCAGGTGGAGATGCTGTTACTGGAGCAGCAACAGTAATATCTGCAATGGGAGCTGGTAAAACAGCAGCAGCCTCAATAGATGAATACTTAAAAGCAAAAGTTAATGCTTAATTTGTAAATTAAAAATACCAAGCTAGAATATAATTTCTGGCTTGGTATTTTTTTATTTTTTAATTGTACAATTGTTATTGTCGTAATATTTGACACTATTCTACCATAATTAGACATAATTGTGATAAAATGGTATACAATAAAGGTTTTATAAGGAGGTAATAATGTGTTGATAACAAAATCAAATTTGCTAAATCTAACATTAGATAACAAAAAAATAAATTATATAATTAATGGTGTTTTAATATGAGAAGAAAAGAAAAAGTATTTGATGGACTAATTTTTAAACACATATTAATTTTATTAATGTTATTAGTCTTGATTGATTTCACAAGCACAATTATATGTGCAAGTAATTCTATGAAGGTTACTTCTGAAAATATGCTTGAGGCATCTAAAAGAGAGCTTGAGGACTATTTAAAAACAAACACTTTCTTATTAAAAGCTCTTAGTCAAGATGATAGATTTTCTAATAGTGAGATATCTCTAATTGAAAAAGGAAAATTATTAAGACCATATCAAAAAGAATATAATCTTTTTATGATTGGTATAACAGATACAGAAGGAAATGTTTCAAGTACATATAG
This sequence comes from Clostridioides sp. GD02377, assembly GCF_045899875.1. Classification (NCBI taxonomy): domain Bacteria; kingdom Bacillati; phylum Bacillota; class Clostridia; order Peptostreptococcales; family Peptostreptococcaceae; genus Clostridioides; species Clostridioides sp. GD02377. Next base: position 80,456 of record NZ_JBJODA010000004.1, on the reverse strand, counting down.
GGAAAAAGTTGGTTCAATAAAAAATAAGGTTGGTTTTAAGAAAGCAATTAAAACTAAGCAAGTAGTAGTTTCAGACATTGAGACTAGTAATGTTACAGGTGATAAAGTGTTTATTATATATATGCCCATTGTAAAAAACAATGAGGTAACAGGAACCATTTTTGCGTCTTTTTATTTTCAAAATGTAAATAAGATAGTGAGTAGAAGTAACTTTGAGGATTCTATTAAATTTCTAATGATAGACAAAGATTATACTCTTATTTCTAAATCAAATAAAAACTCTATCAATAATAAAAGTAATACTTTGAGTTTAGAAGGGAATATCATAGGAAGTACTAAAGATGAAATTTTAAAAAATATAAATGAAAAACAAAAAAGTAGTTTTTTATATTGGAATAACTGGAGATTATATAATGTAAAATATACAAATATTAAGGATACTAATTGGACTTTAATATCAAAATGTGATATATTTGAAAATTTTAAAAGCCTAATAATTAATTTTATAATAAAATTATATTTCTATATATTAATATTTATGATATTGTGGAAATTAAGTAATGCTAAGTTAATAGACCAACTTAAAAAGTTGGCTTATTATGATTCTTTAAGTGGAATAAAAAACAAGGAAAAATTTAGAAAAGATTCTATATATATTTTAAAAAATTACTATCGAGATGATTTCTACTTGGTGCAGTTAGATGTAAATAAATTTAAATATATAAATGAGATGTTTGGTTATTCTGAGGGAAATAAGATATTAATTCATATTGCACATGTTTTAAATAATAATATGAATAAATTTGAGCTTTGTGCTAGGATGGATAATGACCATTTTATACTATTGGTTTTTTGCAGTACTGAAGATGAACTTTTAAGTAGATTGTCTAAAATAAATAATGAAATTTGTAACTTAAGTACTAATAATTCATCTAAATATAAAATTGTTATATCAAGTGGAATATATAAAATCACTGAAAAAGATGATGCTCAAAAGATTGACCTGTTAATTGACAGAGCAAATATTGCAGCAAAAACTAAAAAAGAAAAATATGAACACTCATATTCATTTTTTAATGAAGAGACAAGAAATCGACTGTATAATGAAAAACGATTGGAAGATAATATGAATAAAGCTTTAGAAAAAGATGAATTTATAGTGTATTATCAGCCTAAATATAGTCTAAATGATGGAAATGAAATTGAGGGAGCAGAAGCTCTGATAAGATGGGATAGCCCAGAAATGGGATTTATTTCACCTATAGACTTTATACCTTTATTTGAAAAGAATGGTTTCATTGTAAATGTTGACATGTTTGTATTTGAAGAGGTTTGTAAGACGATTAACAAATGGATAAATGAAGGATATACTCCTGTACCAATCTCAGTGAATATGTCTAGAGTTCATTTATACAGAGATAATTTTATAGAAAATATCACTGATTTGATAAATAAGTACAACATCTCTCCTAAGTTTATTGAACTTGAACTAACTGAAAGTGTTGTATTTGACAATTTAGATATATTGATTAACATAATGAAAAAGCTTAAAGAAATAGGTTTTATTATATCAATGGATGACTTTGGTTCAGGGTATTCATCTTTAAATTTATTAAAAGACCTTCCTTTTGATGTTTTAAAATTGGATAGAGGATTTTTAATTGAGACAACAGATACAAAACGTGGTAAAATTATTATTTCCAAGATAGTAGAAATGGCAAAAGCTATTAATATTAAAGTAATCTGTGAAGGTGTAGAAACTTATGAACAAGTGGAATTCTTAAAAGAAATAGGTTGTGATAAAGTTCAAGGATACTTATTTGCTAAACCTATGGTGTTAGATGAATTTGAAAAACGTTTAAATTTTAAATTTAATAGTAATCAATAATTAGTTAGATTATTTAATGCCCTAATTTAATTGGCTTACAAATATGTAAGTTAATTGTTAGGGTATTTTTATGGTTAAAGTAGTATGTTCACGATAATATAGTATTGTAGTAAAAATAAAAAAGTTATGGAGAATATAAAATGAACATATTAAGTATTAAAAATATATCAAAAACATATTGTGGAAAGGTTCCATTTAAAGCCTTGGATAAAGTTAGTATAAATATAGAAAAAGGAGAGTTCGTAGCTATTATGGGACCATCTGGAAGTGGTAAATCTACTCTTTTAAATATAATATCTACAGTTGACAAACAGAATGAAGGGAAAGTTATATTAGATGGATGTGACATAAGTGAATTAGAAGGAGAAAAGCTTGCTGAATTTAGAAGAAAACAACTTGGTTTTGTATTTCAAGATTTTAACTTAATTGATACTCTAACTGTTGAAGAAAATATCATGTTACCACTTACATTAGATGGTGCGAATGTTAAAGATATGAATAGACAAACCATAAATGTAGCTAAATTTTTAGGTATTGATAATCTTTTAGATAGGAGAATCTATGAAATTTCAGGAGGTCAGGCTCAAAGATGTGCTATTGCCAGGGCAATTATAAATAGACCATCACTACTACTTGCAGACGAACCAACTGGAAATCTTGATTCAAAATCTACTGATGATGTTCTAAGATTATTTACTAAGATAAATAAAGAACAAAATGTAACTACACTTATGGTAACTCATGAAGCATATAGTGCAAGTTACTCAGATAGAGTGATTTTTATAAAGGATGGGTGTGTATATACAGAAATAAAAAAATCTGGAAGCAGTAATTCTTTTTATGATGAAATACTATCTGTATTGTCTCAGATAGGAGGTGCAAGATAGTGAGCTTTAGAAGGTTTGCTTATAATAATATAGTTAGGAACTTTAGTGCATATTTAGCATATTTTTTAAGTTCAGTTTTTTCTATAATGATATTTTTTGTCTTTGCTGTATCTATGTTTCATCCAATCATAGCAGATTCAGGAATCCAAAATGGCTCTACTGCGTTTATGGCTCTTATGGTTTCCGAATTAATAATACTAGGGTTTAGCTTGCTTTTTATATTGTATTCTTTAGGAAATTTCTTAAAATATAGATTAAAAGATTTTGGAATATTGATAATAATTGGAATGAGCAATAGACAATTAAAAAGATTGATATTAATTGAGAACTTGATAATAGGTTCCTTAGCAATAATACTGGGAATATTACTTGGTCTATCAGTCTCTAAATTGTTTTTATTGTATTTAAGTAAGTTATTTTATATAAACTTAACAGCAATTTATTTTCCATTAAAAGCAATACTGATGACAGTCATATGTTTTACAATTTTGTTTTTAATAACAGGACCATTAAGCTTAAAGTTATTGAATAAGAATAATGTTTTAGAGCTTTTAGTAGGAACAAGAAAGCCTAAAAAAGATATAAAGACTTCAAAGTTGCTTGGAGTAATTTGTATAGTATGTCTTATAATAGGATATGCTATGATACTATTTGGTAACAAGTTAAAAATAAATGGAGGTATGTATACAATAACGTTATTAATCATTTTGGGTACATTTTTATTTTTTTCTCAATTTATAATTTTAATATTAAAGTATTTAAAAAATAAAGAAAAGTTTTATAAAAGAAAAGTGAATATGTTACTTATAAGTAATTTAATCTATAAATTAAAAGATAATACAAGGTTGCTGTTTTTAATGACAATACTTTTATCAGCTACCTTAGTAGCATTTACAACAACTTCATCACTTGTAAGTTCTCAAGGAGAATCTTCTAAAAACAACTTCCCAATGGTTTACTCATATTTCTCAGAAGATAATAATGAGAAAGAATATGAAGAATTGCAACAAATTAGAAAGACAATTAAAAGATATGATTATAAAGAGCTGAGTTTCCCTATACTTAAACATAATAGAGATGCGATATTAAGTGTAAAAAATTATAATGCATTGTCGAAACAATTAAAATTAGATGAGGTGAATCTCAAAAAAGATGAAGGTATATTAATTCCTGGTAGTAATTCACAAGAACACATAAAGTCTCTAAAACAAGTAAAAAATTATAATATAAAAAGAATAAATATAAAAATAAAAGCATCATTAAATAATATAATTTTTCCTACTGGAATGTTCAATAAAATTATAATTATAAATGATAGTTTATATAATGACATAGAAAATGAATTTTCAAAACTGAGTTTTTATGGATTTGATTATAATAACTGGCAAACTAGTGCTAATATAACTGAAAATTTAAAAGAAAAGCACTTTAATTTGGATAGAGAATATAATAGGTCATACTTTTTAACTTTACCAGACATGTATTTAGTGGAATTACAACAAAGTAAAATTCTACAATTTATGGGTATTTTTATAGGTGTGATACTTTTTATGGGTGTTTTAAGTTTTTTATATTTTAGATTATATACAGATGAGCCATATGATAAAGTTAAATACAAAAACTTATCAAAAATAGGTCTATCTTTTAAAACTATGAATAAGATTGTTAGTATAGAGATAGGTACATTATTTTTCATACCATATTTTATAGCAATTGCAAACACCATACTTTCTCTATTCTTTTTAAATAATATATTAAATAGTAGTTTTAACTTAGAAAATCTGGGTATATTACTAGTGCTCTCATCTATATATACACTTTATTTTTATCTGTTAAAAAATTTTTATATTAGAAAAGTTTGGTTTTTTGATTAAAGTGGTATATAATAGATATATAAAATTAATATTTAAAAAGTAGTTAATATTAAGGGAGGGCATTTGCACCTCCCTTGTAATATGTGGAAAATTGAATATTAGAAGAAGGAGGAGACTTGATGGAAAATCAACAATTATTAGGAACAGAACGAATTAGCAAATTACTACTTAAATATTCTATACCAGCGATAATAGGTATGTTGGTAAATAGTTTATATAATGTAGTAGATAGAATCTTTATTGGAAATATACCAGGAGTTGGGCCACTTGCAATAACAGGTCTTGGTGTCACAATGCCGATAATGACAATAATACTTGCATTTGGTATGTTGATAGGTATAGGAACAACTACTACTATATCAATAAAACTTGGGCAAGGTAAAGTAGAAGAGGCAAGAAAACTTATAGGAAATGCAATGACATTATCTGTAATAACAGGAATTATTATAATGATACTTGGAATCTTATTTGCAAATAAGATACTTACATTATTTGGAGCAAGTGAAAATACCCTTATATATGCAAAATCATATATAAATATTATATTATTAGGTACAGTAGTAAATCTTCTTTCCTTTTCTTTAAACCACTCAATAAGAGCTGATGGTAGCCCTAAAATTTCAGCAGGAATAATGATAATAGGATGTTTAACTAATATAGTTTTAGACTGGATATTAATATTTGGATTCAATTTGGGAATACAAGGGGCTGCAATTGCTACAGTAACTTCTCAAGCTCTTACAGCTGTTTTAACTATAGGATATTATATAAGTGGAAAATCAAACTTAAGATTTAGTAAATCTAATCTAAAATTAGATAAGAAACTAATAAAAGCAGTATTTGCAATAGGTATGTCTCCATTTGCAATGCAACTTGCAGCAAGTTTGGTTCAAGTCATATCAAATATTGCACTTAAAACTCATGGTGGAGATTTAGCTATAGGTGCTATGGCTACAATTTCTTCTATCGCAATGGTATTTTTAATGCCTATCTTTGGAATAAATCAAGGAGCGCAACCTATTATAGGTTTCAATTATGGAGCTGAAAAATACGATAGGGTTAAAAAAGCATATTTAGGTTCATTAGTAGTAGCTACTATAATTTTATGTATGGGTATGGTAGTAGTCATGGTTTTCCCAGAGGCGATTATAGGAATATTTAATAAAGACCCTGAGCTTATGAGTATATCTGTTGATGGTTTAAGAATATATCTACTTATGTTGCCAATTGTGGGCTTATCAGTTACAGGAACAAACTTTATACAATCTATAGGAAAAGCCAAAATGGCAATGTTATTAAGTCTTTTAAGACAAGTAATTTTATTGATACCAGCAGTACTAATTCTTCCTACATTCCTAGGTTTACAGGGTGTATGGACAGCTCAACCAGTGTCTGACTTTATAGCTACAGTAATTACAGGTGTAGTCGTATTTAGAGAGTTAAAAAGATATACTCCTAAGAGTGAAAGATTAAATGAAAGTGAAAAACTAAATGAGATAACAACTGAATAAGAAATATAAATTCAGATAATTGAGCAAGAAATTGCAAAAAGTACAATTATATGATAAAATAAAACCGCTGTCAAGGATAAGAGAAATTCTAATTATGGAGTGATTTTATGGAATTTACAAAGAAAAGCAAATTAAAAAATATGTATGTAAACATGAATGTAGCAAGAATGTTGTCTAAGATAAATGAGTATAAGGGTAGACAACTGCTTTACAAAAAACAACCAAAAGAAATTTTAGAAAGATTAGAAAAAAAATCTTTAGTAGATTGTTCTGAATCTACATACATTGGAAATCAAAGAGATAGTAGTAATTTTAATTTAGAGAAATTAATAAGTAATGAAGTTACACCTAGAAGTAGAGAAGAATTGAGCATTGTTGAATACAGAGATGTAGTAAAAACTATTAATAGTGCTTATGAAAGTATTCCAATAAGTTCACAAACAATTCTTGAGCTTCATGGATACTTATATAAATTTTCATCTACTAGAGGAGGAAGCTACAAATCAGATAATGATTTTATTGAACACAATTTAAAATGTGGTGAATTCATAAGTATTGATTCAGGTGTAAATAAGGTGGAAAAAGCTGTAGAAGAAATATGTGAAGCTTATAATACATTGATGGAGGAAGATGAAATTGATATATTAATATTAATTTCTGCATTTGTGTTAGATTTCATATTGATACATCCATTCAAAGAAGGTAATATAAAAATGGCAAGAGTACTTATCCTATTGTTGCTAAATAAAAATGGATATGAAGTTGGAAGATATATAAGTTTAGGAAAAATATTTGATGATAGTTCATATGAGTATTACAGTAATTTAAATTATTTGAAATCGTCTATAGGCAGTGAGAAAGCAGATATGAATGCATGGATTGAGTACTTTTTAGAAACAATATTGACTGCATATGAGAAGTTGGATGATAGTTTAAATATATCTGATAAGAAAAGACAAACCAAAACTAGTAGAATAGAAAAAATAATAAATTCTACTCTTGGATATTTTACAAAAGAAGATATAAGAGATTTATGTCCTGATATTCCAGAACCTACAATAAATAGAGTTTTTAACAATCTAAGAAAACAAGATAAGATAGAGGTTGTTGCAAGAGGTAGAAGCGCAAAATGGAAGAAAAAATATTAAAAAATATTTAAATAATTGTAATGGTATAGTGTTTTAACACTATACCATTTTTATTAAAATTATAAGCATTATTTAGGCTAGAATATCTATTTTTTATTATATCTTTAATATTTTCTGTAATTAATACACATAATATTTTATTGTTTTTACTTTTAAGATTATTTAAAATTTGTATCTTTATTTATTTTATGATTTGGCAACAGAATAGAATGGTTATATTTGTGAAATAATAATATAAAAATAATCTTAGGAGTGAGCTTATGAAGAAAAAATTATTATATATAAATGTAAATTCAAAACCTGAAGACTTATCTTCAAGCAAAACTGTAGCAAGAAAATTTATAAATAAATTTATGGAAGAAAACAAGGATTTTGAGGTTGAAGAAATAGACCTTTATAAAGAGCATATACCAAGACTTGAATATCAGTACTTTGAAAAGAGAAATTGCATAGTTAATGAAGAAGATGCTAAGAAGTTGGATGATAAGGATAGAAAAGAGATTACAAAGATTAGAAGCCTTTGTGACCAATTTGTGAGTGCAAGTGTATACGTAATAGCAGCACCTATGTGGAGCTTATCTTTTCCAGCACCACTTAAAGAATATATAGACTGTATAATTCAAGATGGAAAAACTATATCATTTGAAGGTAATGATAAGCCACAAGGAATTTTAAACGATATTGATAGAAGTATGGTATATATACAATCTTCAGGTGGACACATACCATGGGTATTGAAACCAGTTATGAATAAAGGATTAAATTATGTGGAAAGTATAATGAAATTTATAGGAATTAAGAAATTTGATGAATTATTAGTAGATGGAACTGGAACTAGTGAAGAAGAAAGACAAAGTGCAATAGAGAAAGCATCTGAAAAGATAGAAGGTATAATAGATTCTATGAAGTTCTAATTATAATATTTTATTAAAAATATAAAGGAAAAACCTCTTTTAATGTAGAAACTTATATTGAAGGAGGCGAAAATCATGCGAGAAGAAAAAAGTAATGAAAAGTATGATTGTTATTGGTGTAATCAAGAAAATAATTTCTGTGTAGAGATAAAAGACAATGTAGTTATGATAGATGATGGCACTGGTATATTAAAACAAGCCGTTTTCATAGGGTATAAACAAATCCAAGTTAATTTAAATTGTTCACATTGTCAAAACTTAAATAGGATAAAATTAAATTTGTAGAACCTTAACATGGAGATTATTAGAAAGAATTAAAAATAGAAAGTATTAATATTTAGACTGAAAATTATATTGTATACAATTAAGAGTGATTTAAGTAATATTGTATTTTAATATTTATTTTCAGTCTTACTTTATTGAGATTATTTTTTAGAAATATCTGGGAAATAGGTATCTACTAATTTTTCGGAAATATTTTTTAATTGGTCAGCCATTGAAGTCAAACTCAATAAGGCTATCAGTAAATCATCTTTATTTTCTGGATTTATTGTTATATCTTCAAAATTAGAATCTATAAAGTTTGGTATATTCTTTCTTTGATTTTCTTTTATAGACATAAATTTTTCATAACAACTAACTAAGTCATCTTCATTGAAATCATCTTTTTCATACACACCATGTAAGATTCTTTTAATTTCTTGTATTGTAAGTGTATTTTTCATAGAATAAATAATTATCATTTGTAAAATTTGTTCTTTAGTATACTTTTTTCCCTTAATAGGTTTGATTAATCCCTCTTTACTGTAATTGTTTATCATAGTTTTAGTAAGAATTTTGTCGCTCTCAAATCTCTTATTGGCAGAAAGTTTATTGTCAATTAAAGAAATAATTTGGTCCATGTATAAATCAATAGAAGGAATATCATTTGAAGTTATATCAGCATTATCTAGTGTTTCTAGTATTATAGTATTAAGTTCATTATTCATCATATGCTACCTCCATAATATATATAATACAATAAATTAGAAAATAAAACAATATTGAGTCTTGTAAAAAGAATATAAAGTGGTATAATTAAATATATAATATAGTAATGAAAACTATATCGATAAATTTGATTTTTAAAATACATAATTGTAGGAGGACAAAATGTATCAATTTTTTTTGAAGGGTAGAGACCCGATAAGTAGCTTAACTCACTTTATAGGAGCTTGTTTATCTCTTTTAGCAACTATAATTTTAGTTTTTCAATCTGTATCATTGCAAGAGACCTCTCTTTTGATGATAGTATCTGTATCGATATTTGGGTTGTCACTAATTGCTCTATATAGTGCAAGCTCATATTATCATTTTTTAAAAGGAACACCAGAGCAAGAATTGTTTTTTAGAAAAGTTGACCATGCAATGATTTATGTATTAATTGCTGGTTCCTATACACCAATATGTCTAAGTTTTATGGAAAAAAAGGAAGGCATAATATTTGTTACAGCAATATGGATAGTAGCCTTTATTGGTATAATAATAAAAATCTTTTGGATGGATGCTCCTAGATGGTTGTCTACAAGTATATACTTACTTATGGGTTGGGCAATTGTCTTTGATATAAATGCATTCAATTCAATACCTAAAGATTGCCTCAAGTTATTGATTATGGAGGGAATATCTTATTCTATAGGTGCGATTATTTATATTATTAAAAAACCTAATATAAGTCCTGAATTTGGTTTTCATGAAATCTTTCATATTTTTATTATGATAGGTTCTTTATTTCATTTTTTAGCTGTTTTGTTGTATGTTTTATAATTTAAAAGGTTTGATTGATACTAAAATTCTACAATAAATAAAATGGAACTGTCTTATATATATTGTATTTTCTACAATAAGACAGTTCCTTATTATAAATATTAAATTTTATTTATAATAAATTTTGATAAAAATAGTACATTCAAAATGCCTATTCCATAATTCCTTTAATGTACTTCTCATTTACGACATATAGTTTGAATTTATGTACTATAATTATGTCCTCTAAATTCTCTGAAACACTAACAATTCTAACACATTTATTTCTAATTTCTACAGGTAAATCTAAATCATTTGTTAAATTCACATAGTCATCATATTTATACATAAAATCATCCCTTTACATTAAGATATACTTATTATACTATATTTTAATAAGTTTTTTTAAATTATTACAATTTTTCCCGAAATTTCATTTTTTATACATAAAATTTCCAAATTAGGTAAAGATTAAATTTATAATTGTACAAATAAAAAGTCTATATAAAATATTTTATTCAATTTTACAAATAACTATTGCCAATTTTTGAAAAGTATATTATTATTAATAGTAACAAAAAACTGTAAATTTAGAATATTAATAAAAATTACTTGGGAGGAAATTATCATGGTGAGATTAGATATAGTAAAATTAAATACAAAATTAAATCATCACCATCATCATAGATTAAAGGGATTGTAATATGAAATTAATTCATAGACACAAGCCCTGTTTTTAGTGCAATTGGTCTTGTATCTATGATGGGAAGTAATTTTAAGAGAAAATTATAGCCATATAGGTATAAAGCCTATATGGCTTTTTATTATTTTAAATTTACAAAGGGAAGAGCAATTTTAATGAAAAGGGTGATAATATGAAGTTTTTAAGGATTGAAGATGAAGTTATTTATTCTAAAAAAAGATATAAATTAAAAAGAGAAATAGATAAACTTTTTTTAGATGAAGAATATTTTCAAATAGAGCCACAATTATTTGAAGAATACGATGAGTTTACGAGTATTAATAATAAAATTCCAGAAGAATCGATGGTAAAGGTTGTAAATGGAAAAGTAATGGTACTTAGAGCTGATATAACTACAAGTATAATAAAAAGTCTTGTTCCAAGATGGGAAGATGGTTTAAAGCTTAAACTTTTTTATAATTCATCAATATATAAAAATAAAAATACAGTTGGAATAAAAGAGATAAGACAGATAGGTTGTGAATGTCTAGGAGAATCTTCTGTAGAAGCAGATAGAGAAGTAGTAAAACTAGCTCTTAAGATACTTGAGAAATATAACAATAAGTTTATATTAGAAGTTGGAAGTAGCAAGTATATTAATGGTCTGCTAGAAGAATTAAATTTAAATAAGAATTGTGAAAATCAAATTAAAAATTTATTGTATACGAAAAATACTCATGAATTAAAACTATATATTGAAGAGTTAAAAATTAAAAATGAAGTAAAGGAATTATTATCAAATATTTTAAGTTTACAAGGAAATTTATGTGATGTTATTGAAAAGTCAAAAAATTTCTATTGTAATGATAAGATGAAACAAGCACTTGAAGAATTAAAGCAAATAAATGACTTAATTGAAGAGTGTAATTTCTTAGATAAGGCTAGATTTGATTTATCAATGATTACAATGCTTGATTATTATGAAGGTGTTATGTTTAGAGGTTATTATCCAAACTCGTATAAAGAGATTTTGAGTGGTGGAAGATATGATTCTCTAACTAAAGAATATGGAAAAGAAATACCCGCTATTGGGTTTACATTAAGTGTTGATGAGTTAATGAAATATGTATATAAATAGGATTTAAAAGGAGGGGTTATTTTGGATTATTTGACTATAGCACTAGCAAAAGGAAGAATAGAAGGAGAATCGTTTAAAAAATTTAAAAAAATGGGTCTAGGGGACAGTATAGACACAGATACAAGAAAGTTAATCTTTAAAGATGAAGAAAATAAAATAATATATATACATGTCAAGCCATCAGATGTAGTTACATATGTTGAAAAAGGAGTAGCAGACCTTGGTATAGCAGGAAAAGATACTATTTTGGAGAATGAAACAGATGTATATGAAATATATGATTTAGGCTTTGGGAAGTGTAAATTTGCTGTAGCAGGATTAAAGGGCGACAGTATATATAGAGAAGATGAATATTTAAAAGTAGCTACAAAGTATCCAAATATAGCTAAAAAATATTTTAAGGAGAAAGGTCAAAAAATTGAAATAATAAAATTAAATGGTTCTGTAGAATTAGCTCCAATAGTAGGATTATCAGATGTAATTGTAGACATAGTTGAGACAGGTAATACACTTAAAGCAAATGGTCTTGAAATATTGGAAGATATATGTGATATAAGTGCTAGAATTATATCAAATAGAGCTAGTTATAGATTTAAATATGAACAAATTCAAAATATAATTCGTTTATTTGAAGAACTAGATAACTAAAATACAATTAAGAAGGAGGAGTTTAAATTGAGAGAAAAAGAAAGTATAAGAGAATTAAAGGGATATGAACCAAACCATGTGAATTGCAAAGTAAAACTTGATGCAAATGAAGGAAGTAAGAAGTTGTTTAAGCATCTTATTAAAGAGATTTCTGATAGTGATATAGACTTAAATTTATATCCTGAAGATTCTTATAGTGAATTGAAAGAGTCTATAATAGATTATATAAATATTTCTGGAGTAAGTAAGAAAAATCTTTTAGTAGGAAATGGTTCAAGTGAAATAATTGATTTGATAATACATACTTTTGTAGATAAAAATGAAGTGATATTAAGTTTCTCTCCAAGTTTCAGCATGTATTCTATATATAGTCAAATAAATGGCTCTAAGTTTATAGGTGTTGAAAGTGACGAAAATTTAGTTATAAACATAGATAATGTAATTGAAAAAGTAAAAGAAAACAATCCTAAAATAGTAATTGTATGTAATCCAAATAATCCAACTGGAACAATACTAAAGAGGGAAGATGTAATAAAACTCTTAGATTCAACTGACAGTTTAGTAGTTTTGGATGAAGCATACATGGATTTTGGAGAAGAAAGTATGTTGAGTGATGTTTTTAAGTATGAAAATCTAATAGTTCTTAGAACTTTATCAAAGGCATTTGGATTGGCTGGAATAAGAACAGGATATATGTTATCTAATAGTAGTTTAATAGACTCTGTTGAAAAGGTAAGACCTCCATATAATTTAAATTCATTATCAGATTTTATTGCTACAAGAGCTCTTAGAAATAAAGATATAGTGAAAGCTTATATAAATGAAGTAAAAGAAGAAAGAGAAGTTTTATATAAAGAAATGATTGATATAGGAATTAAGGCATATAAATCGCAAGCAAATTTTATATTGTTCTATTCTGAAATTGAAAATCTATCACAAAAACTTATTGATAGAGGGGTGCTAATAAGGGAATTTAGTGGTAAGTTAAAAAATTATTATAGAGTTACGATTGGTGATAAAGAAGAAAATACCATATTTATGGATGCTATAAGAGATATTTTGAAAAAGGAGAAATAGGTATGAGAATTTGGAGTATAGAAAGAAATACTTTTGAAACACAAATTTCAGTAGAACTAAATATTGATGGTTCTGGTAAAGCTGAAATAGATACCGGAATAGGATTTTTAGACCATATGCTTACATTGATGGCATTTCATGGCAAGTTTGATTTAAAGGTGATTTGTAAAGGTGATATATATGTAGATGACCATCATAGTGTTGAAGATATTGGTATAGCTATAGGTGAAGCATTTAAAAATGCTTTAGGTGATAAAAAAGGAATAAGAAGATATTCTACTATCTATATACCTATGGACGAATCTCTATCAATGGTAGCAATAGATATAAGTAATAGACCATATCTTGTATTTAATGCTAAATTTGATACTCAAATGCTTGGTAATATGAGTACGCAGTGTTTTAAAGAATTTTTCAGAGCTTTTGTAAATGAATCTAGAGTAACATTACATATTAATCTTTTATATGGAGAAAATGACCATCATAAAATAGAAAGCATATTTAAAGCTTTTGCAAGAGCTTTAAAAGAAGGAAGTGAAATAATTTCCAATGAGATAGCATCTTCAAAGGGGGTTTTGTAGAATGAATATAATAGTAGACTATGGTCTTGGAAATATAGATTCTGTATCTAGAGGTTTTAAAAAAGCTGGAATAGAAACTAAAATTTCTAGTGATATAAATGAAATTAAGAAAGCAAATTCGCTTATACTTCCAGGTGTTGGGGCTTTTAGAGATTCTATAAATGCTTTAGATGAACTAGGATTGATACCAATATTAAGAGAACATGCTTCAAAAGGAAAATTTCTGATAGGTATATGTTTAGGTATGCAATTACTTTATGAGAAAAGTTATGAGTATGGAGAATATGAAGGATTAGGACTTATAAAAGGCAGTATTGATAAATTAGATATAAGTTTAAAAGTGCCACATATGGGATGGAATAATCTAAAATTTAATAAAGAAGATGATATACTTAAATATATTAAGGAAGATGACTATGTATACTTTGTTCACTCATATTATGCAAATTCATCAAATGAAGAACTTATTGCATTTTCAGAGTATGAAAAGAAAATTCCCGCTATCGTTAGAAAAGATAATGTATATGGTATACAATTTCATCCGGAAAAAAGTGGAGAAGTAGGTTTAAATATATTAAAAGCATATGGGGAGATGATAAAATGATAATATTTCCAGCAATAGATGTAAAAGATAACAAGTGTGTCAGACTTACTCAAGGAGATTTTGATAAAGTAAATGTATATTATGATAATCCATTAGAAGTAGCAAACAAATGGAAAGATGAAGGCGCAGAATATATACATATAGTAGATTTAAACGGAGCTAGAAGTGAATTTGGTGTAAATACAGAAACAATTGAAAAGATAGCAAACAATATAGATATACCTATTCAAGTAGGTGGAGGAGTTAGAGATAAGGAAAAAGTCCAAAGTTTAATAAAAGCTGGTGTTACTAGAGTAATCTTAGGTAGTATAGCTATTGAAAATTTAAATTTAGTTGAAGAATTAGTCAACGAATATAAAGATAAAATAGTAGTCTCTATAGATGCTAAAGATGGAAAGGTAGCAGTTAGAGGTTGGGAAGTTGTAAGTAATGTGGATTCTCTAACATTGTGTAAACAACTTGAAAAAATAGGTGTGCAAACCATTGTTTATACAGATATATCAAAAGATGGAATGTTACAAGGTCCAAATTTTGATATATATGAAAAAATATCAAATGAAACATCACTAAATGTCATTGCTTCAGGAGGAGTAACCTCTATAGATGATGTTAGAAGATTGAAAGATATGAATCTATATGGTGCTATAATAGGTAAGGCACTATATGACAAAAAGATAGACTTTAAGGAGGCACAACAAATATGCTTACTAGAAGAATAATACCATGTCTAGATGTAAGGAATGGAAGAGTTGTAAAAGGTAAGAAATTCAAAGACATAGTGGATGTTGACAGTCCAGAGGTACTTGGGAAGTTTTATAGTGATTGTGGTGCAGATGAACTTGTATTTTATGACATAACAGCATCAAACGAAGACAGAAAGACATCTTTAGAATTTGTAACAAAGGTTGCAGAAAATATAAATATACCATTCTGTGTTGGTGGAGGCGTAAATAAGTTAGAAGATTTTACTGATATTTTAAGAAAAGGTGCTGATAAAGTTTCTATAAATTCATCAGCAGTCAAAAATCCTGAATTAATAAGGGAAGCATCATTAAAATTTGGAGCACAATGTGTTGTTTTATCAATAGATGCAAAGAAAAATGAAGAAGGTTCATGGAGTGTATATGTAAAAGGTGGTAGAGAAAAGACTAGTCTTGATGCAATTGAGTGGGCTGTTAAGGGTGTAGAGCTTGGAGCAGGGGAAATCGTTGTAAATAGTATGGATGAAGATGGAATGAAAAATGGATATGACATAGAATTGTTATCAAAAATAACTTCTTTAGTGAATGTGCCTGTTATAGCATCAGGAGGTGCTGGTAAAATGGAAGATTTCTATGAGGCTGTAAAAGAATCTAATGTGGATGGAATTTTAGCAGCATCTGTATTTCATTTTGGAGAAATAAAAATAAATGATTTGAAGAAATATTTAAAAAACATGGGTGTAGAAGTAAGATTATAAGCAAGATATCTAATAGGGGGTTAAAAAGATGGAAAATAAATGTAGCAATGTATACAGTGAGGAAACAGAAGACTTTATAAAAGGTGTAAAATTTGATGATAAGGGTCTAGTTCCTGTTGTTGCTCAAGATGTAGTGAGTAAAGATGTGCTAATGTTGGCATATATGAATGAGGAGGCTATAAAGAAAACATTAAAAGATAAAGTAGCTTGTTATTTTAGCAGAAGTAGACAAGAACTTTGGATTAAAGGTGAGACGTCTGGAAATACTCAGAAAGTTGTTAAGATGTCTTATGATTGTGATGTAGATACTATATTACTTTTAGTTGAGCAAACTGGTGTAGCTTGTCATACAGGAAACTATTCTTGCTTTTATAGAGATTTGTTTGATGATACTGATAAAATGGGATTTGAAGTAGAAAAAGGTATATTGAAAGAACTATATGATTTAATAAATGAAAGAAAAAATAATCCTATTGAAGGCTCATATACTAATTATCTTTTTGATAAAGGTATAGATAAAATTCTTAAAAAAGTTGGTGAAGAAAGTAGTGAGGTAATTATAGCGTCAAAGAATACAGATAAGAGTGAACTTATTTATGAAATTAGCGATTTAGTATATCATACATTAGTCTTAATGATAGAAAAGGATGTTAAAATTGATGAAATAAAGAAAGAGTTACTTAACAGAAGAAAATAAAATAAGATAGATTGATAAAGAATAAGAAAATATACCGCTTTTTATAAAAAGCGGTATATTTTCTTATTCTTTATTTTAAATTTGTAGAATAGTCTGTAAATTTCTTGGTACAATTTATTATATATATAATTTATTAATAAAATAATTATATTTCATTACTTATTTTAGAAAAAATAAAATCATCTAATTATATTTAAGTGAAATAATATGAAAATAAATTTTATATTAAAAAATAGTAATAAAAATAGTGGTTTTATAAAAAAATAGAGTTAAATATAAACAATTAAAAAACGTTTTCAAAACTAATATTTTATTTTTTTATTAAAAAATAAAATATTAGTTTTGATTTCTGGTTTAAGTTGGGTTATAATAAATTGTCAAATTATTTATTATTATAAAATAGACTATAAAACAAGTAAAAGTCATACTATTTATAAAAGACATATAAAATAGGAAATTACAGAAATACAAATAAAATGTTTTTGAGAAATGGTGAAATTTTATTGCAAGAAATTTAAAACGATTTCAACTTAATAAGTATAATCTATTTTACTTGTTATAAATATACAATGTATATTATACAATATAAAAAATACATGTACTTTTAAGAAATATTATTAGATTTGGATTTTTAATTTTTATAATTTTTTTAAAGCTTTAAGCTATCATAAAAGTAAAAGATTACAAACGTTTAGTAGAGATTATTTTATTTTAATAAATAATAAAAACTATTTTTCTATAATATTGGCATAATATATGCTTATATAACTATGAAATTAAATAAGTTTAAGTAGGAGGAAGAAAATGGGAAGTAACGAACTAAAAAAGACACTTGGCGTGTCAGCGGCATTATCTACTGTTGTTGGTTCCGTTATAGGAGCTGGTGTATTCTTTAAACCACAAGCAGTTTATACATTGACTGGAGGAGCTCCAGGTCTTGGTATATTAGCATGGTTAATAGCTGGAATCATAACTATAACAGCTGGTCTTACAGCTGCAGAGGTATCAGTAGCGATACCAAAAACTGGTGGAATGATGGTATATATAAAAGAAATTTATGGAGAGAAATTAGGATTTTTAACTGGATGGATGCAAATTGTACTATTCTATCCTGGTATGATGGCTGCGTTGGGTGTTATATTTGGAGAGCAAGCTTCAGCTTTAATTGGTAGCCCATCATTATTACTTCCAATAGCTATTGGAATTATAGTAATAGTTGCAGGATTGAATATGCTTGGTTCAAAAACTGGAGGAGCTATACAGACAGTTTCTACAATATGTAAATTAATACCACTTATTTTGATAATGATTGTTGGATTTATTAAAGGTGGTGGAGATAATCCAATACTTACACCTATGGTTGGTGAGGGATTAAGTCTAGGTAGTGTATTAGGTCAGGTTTTAATTGCTATACTATTTGCATTTGATGGTTGGATGAATGTTGGTACTTTAGCTGGAGAAATGAAAAATCCTGGAAAAGACCTTCCAAAAGCTATAATAGGTGGATTATCAGTTGTTATGGCTGTTTACTTTATAATAAACTTAGCATACCTTTGGGTATTACCAGCTAATGAATTAGCAAATTATGCTTCTCCTGCATCAGCAGTTGCTGAAGTTATATTTGGTTCAATTGGTGGGAAAATAATATCTGTAGGTATATTAATTTCAGTATTCGGAGCATTAAATGGATTCTTATTAACTGGTTCAAGAGTTGCATATACTTTAGCTACAGATAAGACTTTACCAAAGTATAGTACTTTTTCTAAATTAAATTCTGCTCAAGTTCCAGCAAATGCTATAACATTAGTATCTGTTATTGCATCTATATATGCTTTATCAGGTCAATTTAACTTATTAACTGATTTAGCAGTATTTGCGACTTGGATATTCTATGTATTAACATTTATAGGAGTAATGAAACTTAGAAAAACTCATCCAGATATGCCAAGAGAGTATAAAGTGCCATTATATCCAATAGTTCCAATAATAGCTATAGCAAGTGGTATATTTGTTGTAGTTAATCAATTATGTTTTGCAGGTATGAAAACTACTATGATATCTATAGGAGGCCTTATAATAACAGCTATAGGCTTACCAGTGTATGCTTATATGACTAGAGGGACAAAAAGAGAATCTAAGTAGCTTATAAATACTTTATAATTATGTTAAAAATAAAATCCCAATCTATTTATAGATAGATTGGGATTTTATTTTTGATTTTTTGGAAATGAAATTGAAAATCTAAATAATTGTTTATTCTGATGTATTTTGTTTATAAGTATTTTTTTAAAATAATCAAATTAAAGTATATCTGTATAGTAGAAGATATATAACATTTTGAAAATTAAATCTTTCTATTATAAATAACATAATATTGTGTTAATAAGAAAAAATTACCTAATTAATATAATGATTTATGAATAAAGTTAGTAATTTTTATTTGATAAAAATATTAGTTAACATAAATACATAATGTATACATGAAAAATGTGCAATATCATTGTTTTAGTACTTATTTCTTGTTTAATATTTCTAATTTATAAAAAACAATTTATAAATTTTAAAAATTAGAAATGACACTTTAACTAGAATTAATTGTAAAAAACACTATATAATACTCAATTTTCAACATTCTATACAATTATACATAAATTATACAGCATAATAATCATCAAAATAACAAATTTTAAAAATTAAGCAAAACTTTTTGTCGAAGTTCAACGTCTATATATATGTAGTGTAAATTTTGGGTATAAAATACTACAAAAATATAAATGTAAAAATATAGCAATATGGAGGTCGAACGATGAGAAATAAAAAGAAAAAAATAAATAGAAAGAAATTATATGTACTTTTAAGTGCTATTGTAGTATGTCTAGCTTTTATAATAGTTGGTATACGAGTTAGCTCTTTAAATGTTAAAGAAGACGAAATTAGTAGAAATACAAAATTGTCAAGTTCTACTATTACAGATATAGTATCTAATACAACAACGGAAATTAGCAAAGGGCCAAGTAAGAGTTCTGGAAAAGTAGCATACATAACTATAGATGATGGTCCATCTAAATTTACCGACCAGATGATAAAAACTCTAAATAAATATAATGTTAAAGCAACTTTTTTTATGATAGATGGCAATATGAAGGAATATCCACAACAAGTTAAAAATATAATTAAAAGTGGGAACACAGGAGGTTTCCATAGTGTATCACATGATATTCATAAGCTTTATGTTACTAGTACATCAGCAAAAGAGGAATTTGATACAAATGACCAAACTTTTTACAAAATAACTGGTAAACATTCAAAAGTAATAAGAATACCTTATGGAAGTAAACCATATACACCACAAGCTTCTTATCAAGCTTTAGTTGATGCTGGATACAAGATTTGGGACTGGGATTTGGATACAGAGGACTGGAGATCTAATTCTGCTCAAATCTTACAAAATGTGAAAAATCATGTTAAGAATAGAAAAGGTGAGGATAAAGACCAACTTGTAGTTTTAATGCATGAGAAAAAACAAAGTGCAGAAGCTTTAGATTCAGTTTTAAAATTCTTATCAGATGAAGGTTATGAATTTGCAGCAGTGGATCAAAATCAGATACCAAAAAATTATTGGTTGCGTAATTTAGAGTAGTTAAAATATAAGAGCATTAATTGATATTTTAGAAATTGAGAATAAAAATGAGTGAGGTGTAGATATATTGAATAAAAAACTTTATATAGGAATGGTCGGAATACTATCTTTAATGATGGTTGGTTGCAACAAAAGTTTGGCAAAAGTAAATGATGTGGAAATTACAAAAGAGCAATATCAAAAAACAAAAGCAGTTTTATCTGCTACTAATAGTTATATAAATGGGCAATCTTTAGATGAATTGGAAAAAACTTTGGATAAAAAAGGTAGAAATAAATTAGAAAATGTTATAATATCGTTTATGGTGGATAATGAACTTTTATATCAAGAGGCTAAGGATAAAGGATTAACTCCAACTAAAAGCGAAGTAGACTCAAAGTATCAAGAACTAGAAGATAATATGAATTTGAATACGAGTTACAAAGAAAAAATGGACAAAGCAGGTGTTGATAAAGCATACTTAAAACAAGAAATATCTAAAGATTTAGCCATAGATAAAAATAAGAAAGCCTTTGAAGATAGAATAAATGTAAGTGATGTGGATATGGAATCCTATTATACGAAACATAAAAAAGATTTTAATGTAGAAGAAGTAAATGCTTCTCAGATACTTATATCAACTTTAGATAAAAACAAAAAGGAAGTAAGCAAAGATAAGAAAGAAGCTTTAAAGAAAAAGGCAGATAACATATTAACTAAAATCAAAAACGGAGAAAGTTTTGAAGAATTGGCTAAAAAATATTCAGATGACAAAGCAACTGGAAAAAACGGAGGACAGCTAGGATATTTCACAAAAGAAGATAAAAATGCTGAGTTTACAAAAGAAGTGTTCAAATTAAAGAAAAATGAAGTTTCAAATGTATTTGAAACTAGTTATGGATATCATATAGTCAAAGTTACTGATAAAAGAGAAAGACAAAAAAGTTTTAATGAGTGTCAGAGTTTAATAAGAGAATCTATTTTAAATGAAAAGTATATTGAGCATATAAAGAAATTGAATGAAGATGCAAAAATAGACAGATAGAATCTCTAAAGACTCAATCCTAGCCTGTAATCGGAGGGAGATTTTACAGGAATGTTTAAGAGTTTAAAGAGAACGAAGATTGAGAAATACATTATCGATAATAAAGACTCTTTTTATAGAATTGCATATAGTTATACAAAGAATGAAGAAGATGCCTTAGATGTGGTTCAAGAAGCCATGTATAAGGCTCTATATTCAGTGGAAAATATTAAAGAAGTAAATTATATAAAAACATGGTTTTATAAAATTTTAGTTAGAACTAGTATAGATTTTATTAGGAAAAACCGTAAATATAATAACATGACAGATATTGACCATATAGATGAAACTGGAGAATGTGATAAATATACTGATTTAGATTTAAAAAGAGCTTTAGAAGAATTACCTATAGAGTATAAATCTATTATAATATTAAGATTTTTTGAAGATTTAAAGATTGAAGAAGTGGCAATAATATTGGATGAAAATGTGAATACTGTTAAAACTAGGCTATATACTGCTTTAAAAAAACTAAAATTAAAAATTGAAGAGTAGGGATAAAAAGAATGACGAGCAAAGAAAGGTTAGATAAGTTAAAAGAGGAGTATCATAAAATTCCAATACCAAAGAAACTAGATACTATAATAAATCATGAGAAAATAGAAAATATATATTATGAGAAAAATAAGAAAGTAAATAGATTAAGATTTAAAGTTGCAATAGCTTTTGCTTGTATGTTTACAGTATTAGTAAATATAAGTCCTGTATTTGCAGATAATTTCTCTAAGATACCTATAATTGGAGGAATAGTAGAAGTAATAACTATAAAAAATTATAGCTTAAAGAGTGAAAATTATGAAGCTAAGATTGATATTCCTAAGATACAAGGTTTAAAAGATAAAAACTTAGAAAAGCGTTTAAACAGTAGCTTTATGGAAGATGGAAAAAGGCTTTATGATGAATTTCAACAGAGGATGGAAAAGATAGAATTATCAAAGAATAAAGGACATAAGTCTTTAAGTTTGAGTTATAGTGTTAAAAATAATTCTAAAGATTTCCTCTCAATAGAAATGACAAAAAATGAGATAGAAGCATCATCTTATGTTAGTAAAATACATTATAATGTTGATAAGAAAAGACAAATAGTTTTGACTTTACCTATGCTTTTTAAGGATGATAAATATATAAAAGTTATTAGTGATAATATAAAAGAACAGATGAGAGAACAGATGAAAAAGGACAATACAAAATCATATTTTATAGACCAAGAAAAAGATTTATCTGCTGAAGATTTTAAAACTATCAACAAATATCAAGATTTTTATATTAATAAAGATGGAAATCTTGTAATCAGTTTTGATGAATATGAAGTAGCACCTGGTTATATGGGAGCAGTAGAATTTGTAATACCATATAAAGTAATAAAAGATTTGTAAATTGAATAGTAGTTTATATATAAATACATTAAGGAGGTCAACATGAATACATGTAAAAAACTTAAAAAATCTATATTTAAAATTGCTATAGTTTCAATATGTTTATTAATATCATTAGTAAATATAAAACCTATATTTGCAAGTTCTTCTAATGAGACTCTAAACAATAATACAATAAAGGTTGTAGATGCTAAGAATCTCAATTTTAAGCAAGGTAATTATGAAGTGAAAATTAGTATTCCCAAAATAGAGGGTTTAAAAGATAAAGATTTAGAGAATAAATTAAATAATGAGTTTTTGCAAGATGGGAAAAAACTTTACAATCAATTTAAAAATGAAATGAAAAAAGAAAATAATAAAGGTCATAGATATTTAAATGCAAGTTATAATGTTAAAAACAATTCTAAGGACTTTTTATCCATAGAAATGAAAAAAGAAGAGATAGAAGCTTCTTCAACTGTAACTAAAAAGCACTATACTATTGATAAAAATAGAGAAATACTATTAAATTTGCCAATATTTTTTAAAGATAGTAGATATATAAGAGCTATAAGTGATAATATAAAAGAGCAGATGAGAAATCAAATTAAAAAGGATAATACAAAATCCTATTTTATTGACCAAGGAAAAGATTCACCAGTAAAGGATTTCGAATCTATAAATAAGTATCAAGATTTTTATATTAATAAAAGTGGAAATCTTATAATTAGTTTTGATGAATATGAAGTAGCTCCTGGTTATATGGGAGCAGTGGAATTTGTAATACCAAATAAGGTGATAAAAAACCTAAGATAGATATATAGAAGATTTTTAGATAGACTTGGTAAGGAGAATTATATGAATATATATGAACAAGCTATACAGTTAATAGAAAATAAGGAGGATTTTGCATTTGCTACTATAACCTCTCACTCAGGTTCAACACCACGTGAAACTGGAGCCATGATGATTGTAAAAAATGATGGTAAAATATTTGGTTCAGTAGGTGGAGGAAGTGTAGAAGCTACATGTATAAAACATGCACTTAATGTCATAAGAGATAGAAAATCAATGTTGTATAAATTTACTTTAAATAAATCTGATGTAGCAAAACTTGGAATGATATGTGGTGGCAATGGAGAGATACAAATAGATTTTATTGACAGTGAATTAGAGAGTAATATAGAAAGATTTAATAGAAGTTTAAAAGAGAATACAAGTAAAGCGTATATATTTGGGGCAGGTCATATCTCAAGAGATGTGGCTGTAATATTATCCCTTTTAGAATTTAGAACAGTAGTAATAGATGATAGAGAAGAATTTGCCAACTCTGAAAGATTTCCAGATTCAGAAGTAGTAGTTTTAGATTCTTTTGAAGATATACCAGATTTTTCAATTGATGAAAATAGTTATATAATTATTTTGACAAGGGGGCACTTATATGATTCAAGTGCTTTAGAATGGGCTCTTAAAAGAAATTCTGGGTATATTGGTATGATTGGAAGTAGAACCAAGATTGGGCTAACATATGAAAAACTTATGAAAAAAGGTTTCAAAAAGGAAGAACTTGAAAAAGTTCATGCACCAATAGGTATAAAATTGGATGCTCAGACACCAGCTGAAATAGCTGTATGTATAGCTGCTGAACTTATAAATTGTAGAGCAAATAAGGAAAAAAGAAACTGATGAATACAGTAAGTAAAGACACTGACATTTTAAATGTAACTTTTAGAGGTAATGAGATAAAGGTGATTTTGTTGTATAAAGATAGAAAAAATATTTCTATAAAAATAGACTCATTTGGTAAAATAATTGTAACAAGTCCTCCTAAAATCTCTAAAAAAATAATAAAAGACATAATAATTGAAAAGGGAGACTGGATACTTAAAAAGTCTGAAAAATATAAGAACAGAGAAGAATCATACAGACAAAGAATGTTTATAAATGGCGAGAAATTTCTTTATTTAGGTAAAGAATACTATTTAGTTATAAAAGAAATATTAGATGATTGTGTCTCAAAAAGTAACTGTACAATAAATCTTGATGAATCTCAAATAATTATTCAAACAAATGATACCAGTAAAGACTTCATTAGAACATCTTTGAAGGAATGGTATAAAACAGAAAGCCAAAGAATAGTTTTAGAAAGAATAGATTTTCTTAAATCAACTTGTGAAATAATGAAGCAATTGATTCCAAAAAGTGTTAAGGTAAAAGAGCAAAAAAAGAGATGGGGAAGTTGCACATCTCAAAAAAATATTTATATAAATTCAAAAATATCTATGGCAAGATTAGATGTAATTGATTATATAATAATACATGAATTTAGTCATTTAATACATATGAATCATTCTAAAAAATTTTATGATTTGGTAAAATCTATTATGCCAGATTATAGAGAAAAAGAAAATTGGCTAAAAATAAATGGATATAAAATAATAATATGAAAACGGTTATTCCAAAAGTTGTATTTAGAATATAGAAAACATATTATTGTGAAAAAA
This sequence comes from Clostridioides sp. GD02377, assembly GCF_045899875.1. Classification (NCBI taxonomy): domain Bacteria; kingdom Bacillati; phylum Bacillota; class Clostridia; order Peptostreptococcales; family Peptostreptococcaceae; genus Clostridioides; species Clostridioides sp. GD02377. The sequence goes on along the minus strand of NZ_JBJODA010000004.1, from coordinate 55,001 downwards.
ATAAATAATCTGAAAATTTTAAAAAAAGTCGTTGACATTATAAAAGATAGAGAATATAATCTATATTAACAACAAAACAGATAGAAAATATAAAATTAAAAAAATTAAAAGCGATGACAGAGACAATGATGCTAATGGTGTTATCCACAGAGAACCAATGTTGCTGAGAATTGGTGTTAACAGTAGTATAATTATCACTCTGGAGCTTTTGTACTGAATATTTTTAGTAAGTACAAACGTCTGCCAACGTTACATGGCTAAGGTTAAGGTAATCAATTACCCGACCTGAAAAAAGAGGGGTAGATGTATTTTTATATCTACAAATAAGGTGGTACCGCGGAATATAACTTTCGTCCTTATAAGTAATATTTATATTGCTTATAAAGATGAAAGTTTTTTTATTTTAAGCAATATAAAAAGTTCAATCCATATAAAATTAATAAAAAATAATAAAAATAAGGAGGAATTTTTATGGAAAATACTGTATATGCTAAATTAAACCAAGGGATAGATTCTTTTTTAAGAGTGGCTATGACTCTTAGAAGGAGAGAAGTTGATATACAATCAATAAGTATGACTGTAGATAACATGAATAATTCAGGAATAAAACTAATAGTAAATGAAGAAAAAACATCTCTAGATTGTGTTTTAAATCATATGAAGAAGCTACATGATATAAGAGAAATAACTGTTGAGAAAGTAAGACATTAATTAAATGTGTTTTATAAAAATAGAAACTAATGATAAATCTATTTATGTTAAAATGAAAAACTAAAGATAAATATTAAATGAGAAAAATCTTAGAATGAAAATACAAATATCATTGAATTTATTAGTTTTCTGCAATTTATAAAGACTGAAAATTCTAAAAATACAATTTTGAAATCATGTAAATTTAGAAATATAATCTGTTAAGTAGCATAGAATCAATGATAATGAGTATAAATTTCTAATAAAAATAAATATCATAAAAATGAGAGAAAGTATTGGGAGGAAATAAAGATGGCAAAGATGTATTATGAAAATGATGTAAATTTAGAGGTTTTAAAAAATAAAAAGGTTGCAGTTTTAGGTTATGGGAGCCAAGGACATGCACATGCACAAAATCTTAGAGATAATGGTGTAGATGTAGTAGTAGGACTTTATGATGGAAGTAAATCAGCACAAAAAGCAAGAGAAGATGGATTTGAAGTTAAAAGTGTAGCAGAAGCGACAAGAGAAAGTGATTTGACAATGTTACTAATGCCAGATGAAAAGCAAAAAAAAGTTTATGAAGAGAGTGTAAGGGATAACTTAAAAGAAGGTCAGACATTAGCATTTGCACATGGATTCAATATACATTATAACCAAGTACAACCACCAGAATTTGTTGATGTTGTAATGGTAGCTCCTAAAGGACCTGGTCACCTAGTTAGAAATGTATTTACAAAAGGAAGTGGAGTTCCTGCACTATTTGCGGTATATCAGGACTACACTAAAAAAGCTACAGAGACAGTTTTAGCATATGCAAAAGGTATTGGAGCAACAAGAGCAGGAGTTTTAGAAACTACTTTTAAAGAAGAAACAGAAACAGATTTATTTGGAGAGCAGTCAGTACTTTGTGGTGGAATAAGTGAACTTATAAAATTAGGATATAAAACACTTGTAGATGCAGGATATCAAAAAGAAGTAGCATATTTTGAATGTCTACATGAAATGAAACTAATAGTTGACCTTATATATGAAGGTGGATTTGAAAGAATGAGATATAGCATAAGTGATACAGCAGAATATGGAGATTATGTATCTGGTAAAAGAGTAATAACTGATGCAGCAAAGCAAGGTATGCAAGAAGTTTTAGAAGATATACAAAATGGAAAATTTGCGAAGGCATGGATTAAAGAGAATGAAGAAGGTCGTGAAAACTTCCTTAAAACTAGAGAAGCAGAATATGCTACAGAAATAGCAGAAGTTGGAAGAAATCTAAGAAGTATGATGTCATTCTTAAAATAAATATATTAAATGGATTAGTTTGAGGGAAAGAGTGGTGCATGGTAGTGCGTATGAATGGAGCAAAAGTAATTTTAGAATGCTTGAAGAAAGAGGGAGTTGACACAGTATTTGGATATCCTGGTGGAGCAGTGATACCTCTTTATGATGCTCTATATGATTATCAAGATGATTTCAAACATATAAGGACATCTCATGAACAAGGTTTAGTTCATGCATCAGATGGGTATGCAAGAAGTACTAACACAGTGGGGGTTTGCTTTACAACATCTGGTCCAGGAGCAACAAATGCTATAACTGGAATAGCAACAGCTTTTATGGATTCATCTCCTATGGTTGTGATTTCAGGGCAAGTTCCAACAAGTTTATTAGGCAAAGATTCTTTTCAAGAAATTGATATAACAGGAGCGACCTTGTCTATGACAAAACATAATTATCTAGTTAGAAGTACCAAAGAATTGATTCCTACAATAAAGGAAGCTTTTAAGGTTGCAAATTCAGGAAGAAAAGGGCCTGTACTTGTAGATGTACCAAAGGATTTATTTTTGGCAGAAATGGATTTTAACGATGAGGATTATGATTCATGCCAAATAGATGATTATATGGATTATAAGAATGATTTTGATTTAGAAGATGAAATAAATATTAAACTTTTAAGTGATGCAATAGATATAATAAAAGATTCTAAAAGACCTATAATATATGCTGGTGGAGGTGTTAAGTCTTCAGATAGTGAGGAAATTCTTGAAAAATTTGCATCCAAAATAGATACACCTGTATTAAATACACTTATGGGACTTGGTAATATAGATAGAAAAAATGAGTTATCTCTTGGTATGGTTGGAATGCATGGAAGTAGAGAAAGTAATTTAGCTCTTTCTAATTCAGATTTGGTTATAGCTATAGGTGCAAGATTTAGTGATAGAGTAATAAGTAAAAGTTCTGAATTTGCTAAAAATGCAAAAGTAATACACATAGACATAGACCCATCTGAAATAAGTAAAAACATAAAATCAAATGTATCTCTAGTTGGAGATGTGAAATTTATTCTTAGCTTACTACTAAAGAAAGTGGATAGTAAGAATAATAGTAACTGGAAAGAAGAAATAAAGACTTTTAGAAAGAGTGAGGGTGTACAAGAAGGTGAATTTCATCCACAAAATATACTTAGAAAAATAAATGAGAAGTATGAAAAATTAGATAATCCTACTGTAGTGGTAACTGATGTTGGTCAGCATCAAATGTGGGCTGCTAAATACTGGGATTTTAAAGGTAATAAAAGCTTTATAACATCAGCAGGACTAGGAACAATGGGCTTTGGTTTAGGTGCAGCTATAGGAACTAAAGTTGGTAATGTAGATAAAAATGTAGTTTTGGTTACTGGTGATGGAAGTTTTAGAATGAATTGTAATGAACTAGCTACAGTTTCAAACTATAATGTACCTATACTTATTTTATTGCTTAATAATAGAACACTAGGGATGGTAAGACAATGGCAGAAATTATTTTCTAATCAAAGATACTCTCAAACTGATATTGATGAAAATGTAGACTATGTTAAGCTTGTAAATGCCTATAATATTGATGGATATAAGGTATCTGATATGGAAGGGTTAGAGAAAGTTTTAGATATGATAGATTTTAATAAACCTATGTTTTTGCAATGTGATATAGATAAGGATTATGATGTTTATCCTATTGTAGCTCCTAATGATGCATTAGAAAATTTAATATGTAACTAAGATTTATACTGAATATTGATAAAGTTTTTTATTGAAACTTTATTGATGTTCAGTTTTTTATTTAGGTGTAGATTTTTTGTCTTTGTAAATAAATTACTCAATGTATAACTAAGTATTTATTAAATCTTAATTATAGAACTTAGAATAAGATTGTATTTTAAGCAAATAATAAATTTGAATAATAATTTACGGAGGTATTCATATGTTTAAACATGATAAAGCGTTATTAAAAGAAGTAAAAGTAGAAAGACCAAATCCTCAATATGCTGTTTTGATGCAAGAACAATTAGGAGGAGGAAATGGAGAATTAAAGGCAGCAATGCAATATTTGGCTCAAAGTTTTAGAATAAAAGACCCTCAAATAAAAGATTTATTTCTTGATATAGCAGCAGAAGAGCTTAGTCATATGGAAATGGTTGCTCAAACTATAAATTTATTAAATGGTCATGATGTTGATTATAATGCAGTTGATACAGGTGAAATAGAGACTCATGTATTAACTGGATTATCACCAGTATTAATAAACTCATCAGGAGCTCCATGGACTGCTGATTATGTTACAGTTACAGGTGATTTAGTAGCTGACTTACTTTCAAATATAGCTTCAGAACAAAGAGCCAAGGTGGTTTATGAACACTTATATAGACAGATTGATGATAAACATGTAAAAGAAACAATAGATTTTTTACTTAACAGAGAAGAAGCACATAATGCTTTATTTAGAGATGCTTTAAATAAAGTCAAAGATACAGGTTCAAACAGAGATTTTGGGGTTACAGAAGATTCAAAGTTATATTTTGACTTATCAACTCCAGGACCAAATCATGATACTAAAATAGATATTAATCCTCCTTCTTTTGAAAAACCTTTAAAAAAATAATTTGATATTTTTCATGTTGTTTTGTTTTAGTAAATATATAAAAAATTATTTGCCTAGAAGAATTAAGTAGATAAAAATCTAAATATATGTAGTTAAGATGGGTATACACTTAATATAAGTGTATATCTATTTTTTTATTGCAAAATATATAATAAAACAATAATGAGGTGGTATTGTGAAAAATAATAAAAAACCTAATAATCTAATAAATGAAAAATCTCCATATCTTTTACAGCATGCGTACAATCCTATAAATTGGTATAGTTGGAATGATGAAGCTTTTAGAAAAGCAAAAGAAGAAGATAAACCAATATTTTTAAGTGTAGGGTATTCAACATGTCATTGGTGTCATGTTATGGAAAAAGAATCTTTTGAAGATAAAGAAGTTGCTGAAATAATGAACAAAAACTTTATAGCAATAAAAGTAGATAAAGAAGAAAGACCTGATATAGATAGTGTATATATGACAGTTTGTCAAGCTATGACAGGCAGTGGCGGATGGCCAATGACTATAATAATGACACCAGATAAGAAACCTTTTTTTGCAGGAACATATTTCCCAAAGTATTCAAGATATAATAGACCTGGTGTTATAGATTTATTAGAAAGTGTATCTGATAAATGGAATACAAACAAAGATATACTTATAAAATCTGGAGATGAAATAATAGAAGCTCTTAAAGATGATTTTGGAGTGAAAAATACAGATGGTGAGTTATCAAAAGAGATGTTAAAGTCATCTGTTAGGATATTTAAGGCTATCTATGATGAAAAGTATGGTGGTTTTGGAAATGCACCTAAATTTCCAAGTCCTCAAAACCTTATGTTTTTGATGAAATACTATAGTATAGAAAAAGATGAAGATGTATTAAAAATGGTGGAAAAAACTTTAGATGGAATGTATAGAGGAGGTTTGTTTGACCATATTGGATTTGGTTTTTCAAGATATTCAACTGATAAAAAATGGTTAGCACCTCATTTTGAGAAAATGTTATATGACAATGCCATGCTTACAATAGCGTATTTAGATGCATATAAAATAACAAAAAGAGAATTATATAAAGAAATTGCTATAAAGACTATAGATTATGTAATTAAAGAGATGCAAGATAAAGAAGGGGGTTTTTATTCAGCACAGGATGCTGATAGTGAAGGTGAAGAAGGAAAATTTTATACATTTAATCCTCTTGAAATAATTGATGTACTGGGTGAAGAAGATGGAAAGTTTTTTAATGATTATTTTGATATAACTAATGGTGGAAATTTTGAGGGTAAAAATATCCCAAATCTTATAAAAAACAAAGAATATGATAGATATAATGAAAAAATAGCTAATCTTAGTAAAAAGGTATTTGAATATAGAAAAGAAAGAACATCTTTGCATAAAGATGATAAGATACTTACTTCATGGAATGCATTGATGATAGTAGCTTTGGCAAAGGCTTATAATACACTAAAAAATGATGTGTACTTAGAGTATTCAAATAAATGCCTTTATTTTATAAATGACAATCTTGTAAATGAGTCAGGTAGATTGTTAGCTAGATATAGAGAAGGAAGTTCTGCTTATTTAGCTTATTTAGATGATTATGCTTTTTTAATATGGGCATATATAGAGCTTTATGATTCAACATTTGATATGAGATATTTAGAAAAGGCGTTGAATTTAAATGAAAGCTGTATTGACCTTTTCTGGGATTATGAAAAAAGTGGATTCTATATATATGGTAAGGATAGTGAAAATTTAATAGCAAGACCAAAAGATTTGTATGATGGTGCTATTCCATCAGGAAATTCTGCTCAATTATACAATCTTATAAGACTTGCAAAGATTACTGGTGATGGTAAACTTGAAGAAATATCGTATAAACAATTAAAACTATATGTAGATAATGTAAAAAATTCTCCAACTGGGTATAGTTTCTATATGCTTTCATTGATGTATGAACTTTATCCTACCAAAGAAATTATATGTATTTTAAAAGAAGACTCTGATTTGATTGGATTTAAAGAATTAATAAGTAAAAATTTTATACCAAATGCAACTTTTTTAGTAAAGAAATACAATGAAGAAAATGCCAAGATAGATTTTTTAAAGGATTATAAATTAAAGAATAATAAGACTACTTATTATGTGTGTCAAAACAATAGCTGTAGCCAACCATTTAATGATTTACAAAAACTAAATGATATGCTTTTAAGAGTACAATAACTACAAGAAAAGAACTCTATATTTATACTTAATATAGAGTTCTTTTCTTATAACTAACAAATACCACTTTAATCATTTTGTTAGCAGTATTGAGAAATTAAAATTTTTATTTTTTAAAAATTAATTTTAAATCTATATACTTCTATAAATATTTATAATATTAGTAAGTTTTGTTTATCTCATTTCTTCTTCTTGAAAACTCTTCAAGTAGTTCAGATTTGATTTTATCTAGTTCTTCATCTTCCATAAAATTAGCATCTTCTTCAAATCCATCTTGTTCTTCACCATTAAAACGGTACATTTTTTTTAGTAAACTCCATAAAGTTTCCAGTTCATCTTTACTAAATTCATGAAACACATCAGCCATAAAATTTATTCCAATTTTACTACATGTTATCATAACTTCTCTTCCTAAGTCTGTAATTTTAACATTAATAGCTCTTTTATCATGAGGACTTGGAACTACTTTAACATATCCACTTTTTTCAAGATTAGAAACTAGTCTGTTTATGTTTTGTTTACTTGTACCCATTTTTCTTGCGATATTATTTAATGTTGTTTCTTCTTCTGGTAAATGGAGGATAGATAAAATAGTCATATACTGTCTTGAAGTAAGTATACCAAAATATTTATCTCCTTCTATTTGTATTTTGTTTGTAAGGGTAAAGAGAGTAGCATAAGTTTGATTCATTAGAAAGAGTTCTTTTAATTCATTTGAATAATCCATGAAATATCTCCTTTATCTTTGGATTGTATTTTAACGAAAACAGAATATCATGAATTGATTCTAATGTCAATATGATGTCCAAGTATATCTAGGTATTGTTTTTTATATTAATATTTAAGTTGTTAAATTATTATATAACTTTGTATAGTCATTTGTATCAATGGTTAGTAAATCATAAAGCATATAGAAAGATTTTGACTTGAAAATACTTGTAATATAATATATAAGTTAATATACTGAATAAAATCAATCTGGAGGGATAATTATGAAGTGTACAAACTTTACTTTCAAAGGAGAGGAAGATTTAGATATATATACATACAAATGGGAAGATAAAAATATAAACAATCCAAAAGCTGTTATCCAAATTTCACATGGAATGGCTGAAACAGCACAAAGGTATGAGCCTTTTGCTAAAGAACTTACTAAAAATGGCTATATAGTATATATTAACGACCATAGAGGTCATGGAAAGACTGCGAAGACAATAGAAAATGTTGGTCATTTAGCTGAAAAAGAAGGATTTAGATGTCTTGTAGAAGATATGCACACTTTAACAAATATTATAAAAAAGGAAAATGGGAATTTACCAATTTATTTATTTGGACATAGTATGGGTTCGTTTGCAAGTCAAAGATACATAATGGATTACCATGATAATTTGTCTGGTCTTATACTATGCGGTTCAAATGGAAAACAAGGGACTATCTTAAATTTTGCCCATATGATAATTAATCATGAAATTAAAAAACATGGAAGAAATTCAAGAAGTAATAAAATAAATGATTTGATATTTGGTGGAGAAATCATAAAAAGAAATAAAAACTCTAAATTTGATTGGCTGAGTAGAGATAGAGAACAAGTTGAGAAATATATAAATGACCCATTTTGTGGAGTAGTGTGTAGTTGTGGTTTTTTTTATGATTTGATTCAAGGATTAAAAGAAATTGAGGATAAGCAAAATCTAAAAAAAATACCTCTTGATATTCCTATTTATATAATATCTGGCGATAAAGACCCTATAGGAAAAAATGGAAAGGGAGTATTAAGACTTAGGGATAGATATATAAATTTAGGGGTAAAAGATGTATCTTGTAAGCTTTACAAAGATGGAAGACATGAATTATTAAATGAGATAAATAAGGAAGAAGTATTTGAGGATATAATCTGTTGGCTAAATAATAAAATAGACAGATTGTAATAAAGAAATGTATATAATGTAATATTAGTCTTATAGTATTAGCTCTATAAATGATTTATTTATATTAAATGTGCTCTTTATGATAATGTCACTTATAGTATAAATAAGTGTGATTACAAATAGGTTATTAATAGCAAGTATTATTATCATTAGATGTGGAATCTACTTTAAGTAAATGAAAGAAAATTTTAGACTAAAATATAACCAACTAAAATATAACCAATGGTTAAATTATGAACATTTTATTAACTTTGCCTCGATTTACTAGTAAATACTTTTTTTATATACTTAAATTACAACAGATGTACTAGGGAGGTATATATGCAAATTAAAATAGGTAAAGTCATACAAACTCTTAGGAAAGAAAGAAATCTAACTCAAGAGCAATTGGCAAAATTTATAGGGGTTTCAACACCAGCAGTATCAAAATGGGAAAGTGGAAATTCTTATCCTGATATAGAATTATTACCACTATTAGCAGATTTTTTTAATGTATCTATTGATAAGCTTATGAATTATAAGATTGATTTAAGTGAAGAAGAAGTAATGAAAATTTATCAAGAATTAGAAGCAATTTTTGCTGGGATTGAAGTTGATTTATCAACAGAAGAACCAAAAGAAGAATGTAAAGAAGACTTAGAATCTGTGAAAAAACTTTCTAATATGTACATAGATAAGTATCCTAAATGTTATTTATTAAAATTAAAGATATGCTCACTGTACCAGATGTATTCATATAAATTTGGTAAGAATGAGTTGAACAACAAAGTAAAAGAAACAACAAATATTCTTGAAGATATAGTAAGAAATACAGATGATATTCAAATTAAAGAAACAGCACTCATTATATTATCAAATGCATATTATATGTTGGAAGATTATAAAAAGGCAGAGTTGTACTTAAGTATGATACATGAACCAATAGGAGATACAAGTGTCAATTTAGCTATGATATATTTAAATCAAAATAGGTTGGAAGAAGCAGAAATATTGCTTCAAAATAAATTGTTCACTAATGTATTCAATGTAAGTATGGATTGTAAAGGAATAATTAATATATACAAATATCAATATAAGGAATTAAAGCAAAAATTGGAGGATGGAGATTCTAATAAAAAAGTAATAGAGAAAGAAATGGAATATATAAAAGATAAGTTACTAGGGTATGCAAACTTTTCTTTAGAAATAAAAAAAATACTTAGTGAAGATAAAGGTGCATTTTTTAATATATATATGGATTATATGGAATTATCTTTAACGTTTTTATTTTTTAATATGAAAGAAGAAGCTAAAGAAGCTTTATATAGTTTAAAAGAAATATTAGAGAAATATCCCATACATGAAAATTTGGATGTTAGCCAAATGAGATTTTTTGATAAAGTAAAATCTAAAAATTCCTATACTTTTAATGTATATACGAATTTGTTAATTGTGTTTAGTGATGATAGTTACAATGAACTTAGAGACGAGCCAATTTTTGAGTCTGTAATTGAAAATCTTTTGGAATTAGAGAAATTGTTAAAAGATAAATAATAAATAAAAATTTAATATAAGGCTTAAAGATTACTTAAGTTAAAGGGAGATGTTTCAACATAAAAATTTGAATTATCTCCTTTATTGTGCGAAAATAGAAAAGAATTTCATAATATAGTCTAATTTATGGAATAATTCTTTTGTTCAAGGAAAAGGAATCTTTTATTTTATAGCATTAATTAATATTAAAAAAGCAGCTAATTATAGTGAATCAACTGCTTTATATAATTGTTATGATATTTTGCAAAGTTCAATAGAGAGGGACTGTATCTAGAAATTCATTACATGGTTCCCTAAGTATTGATTAAACTTATCATATTCCCTTTTAGATAGAATTTCTGGATAAGACATTACAACTAGATTATGACCACTAAATTTATCTTGGTATGGTGGATGAATATGTTCATAATCATTTGCCTTATATTTTACTCTCTCATAGAAAGCCTTACGTTTGATTGAAATATCATCAATAGGAGGGTCAATTTCTAGAATAACAGTTTTTCCTCTTTTATTTAGAAGTTCCAATGTTCTTTGCCCATACATATTATTACGCATTTCTGGAAAAATACAAAAATGCTCTACATAAATAAAGCTTTCTGTTTCCCAACACAAAATTATGCCAACAAACTTGTCTTTATCATAAATTAAATTGAATTGATATTCTTCATTTTCCATAATTTCTGATTGCAAAGAAGACTTTCTCTGCTCATGAAATGGGAAACTAGTTTTATATAATTCCATAGCTTTATAGTATAATCTATCTTTACTGGTTCTTAAACGTTCAAATTTCATTTTGTTCCTCCCAATCATAAAAATTTCTAATCTGCATATGAATTCATTTTATCATAGTCAATATTGGTATACAATGTGTTTTAATTTGTGTATCATCTTTCCGTTTTGTTTCCTCTATGTCCATTTTTTTAGGATGAAAGATAAATTGTTTATGATATTATTTCAAATTATTATATTAATCACTGATTATTTAAAAATAGTATGTGTGATGGCTTTTAAACTGTCTAAAAATGATTTTAATGATTTTAGAAGTTACAAAAAAGTTACATAAATTTTGAAAGCTATAATATACATATATAATATAAGATTAAATCTGTAATGAATAATACTAATTTGAAGTTTGAATAGGGAAGGAGATTATTATGGAGAAAAGAGAAAAGAGGATAATAATATCATCTTTATTGAGTGTATCAATTTTGCTGAGTTTGGTAAGTATTTATTCTATATTAAATAAAGAAGATATAAGTTTAACAGTTAAAGGTAAAGAGCAAAAAGTCTCTTCATTAAAAAAAACAGTTGAAGAACTCTTGGATGAACAGGGTATTAAGTATAATTCTGAAGATAAAATTAATCCAAGTTTAGATACAGAATTAAAAGATGATATGCAAATAAAAGTTGTAAAAGTAACTAATAATCAAAAAGAAGAAATTGAAAAGATTCCATTTGAGACAAAGCATGTGAATGATAGTAATTTATTAAAAGGAAAATCTAAGGTCTATCAAGAAGGAAAAGAAGGAGAAAAAAAACTAGTCTATAAATTAACTTACCATGATGGAAAGTTAGTCAAAAAAATCTTATCAAAAGAATTAATATCTAAGGAGCCAACTACAAAAATTATAAAATATGGAACTAAAGAAAAAGTATTGATTGCATCAAGAGGAGCAAATATAAGAGGTGGAAAACATATGAAAGTGGTTGCTACTGCATATGCAGGAGATACAATAACATCAACTGGAACGACTCCAAGATGGGGTGTTATTGCAGTTGACCCTAGTATAATACCATATGGAACAAAAGTCTATATACCTAAATTGGGTATGACTTTTGTAGCAGAAGATTGTGGAGGTGCAATTAAAGGTAACAGAATAGATATTTTTATGAATAGTGAAGGAAGTGCATCAAATTGGGGAAGAAAGAGTATAGATATATATCTACATTAAATTAGTAACTATAATAACTTTACTTGAAAGATAAAAAAGTATAAAATATGAATTAACTAAACTGTTAGATTATTCTTGAAACATAAAAATATATCTAAGGGGGGATAAGATGAAAATAGTCTGCTTAGGAGACAGTTTAACATATGGGTTTGGAGTATCACGAAGTAATTCATGGACAAACATTGTGAATAAAGAGACTCGATTAGAAATAATAAATAAGGGTATAAATGGTGATACAACAAGTGGTATGTTAGTTAGATTTAATGAAGATGTTGTAAAAAATTCTCCTGATATAGTTTTTATAATGGGTGGTACCAATGATTTGATTGTTGGAGCAGGAAATGAAGTTATTAATTCTAATATAATGGCTATGGTGCATCAAGCATATTCAAAAAATATCATACCTATAATAGGTATACCATTGAAACCAGATATTCCAAATCTTAGAGAAGATTGGAGTCGTTTTACTGATTTTAATCTAGTATCCAAAAAGTTAGAATTATATAATTGTTGGGTAAAAAAGTTTAGTGTAACATTTAATACTGAGTTTGTAGATTTTTATTCGAGATATAATAAGTGCATGGAACAAAAAGGATATAAAAACTTGTATTTTGATGGATTACATCCAACAAAAGAAGGTCATAGAGTAATGGCAGATATATTTATTAACTCAGTTAATAAATATACAGAAGAAGTATAATTATATAAAAGATATTTGTTTATACAATTATAATAAATACATAAGATAGGGAGGATTTTATTATGGATTATAGGAAAACTTATGAAGAGTGGGTAAAAAGTTCATATTTTGATGAAGATACAAAGATAGAATTAGATAAGATAAAAGGTAATGAAAAAGAAATAGAAGATAGATTTTATAAGGACTTAGAATTTGGTACTGCTGGTCTTAGGGGTATAATCGAAGCAGGTACAAATAGAATAAACAAATATACAGTTAGAAGAGCTACTTTTGGATTGGCTAACTATATATTAGAAAATACGACAGCTGAAGAAAAAAATAGAGGAGTAGTGATAGCTCATGATAATAGACACAAGTCTAGAGAATTCTGTATAGAGTCTGCAAATACTTTGGCAGCATGTGGTATAAAAGCATATATATTTGATAGTTTAAGAACCACTCCAGAATTATCTTTTGCAGTTAGAAATCTAAATGCAATAGCGGGTATAGTTATAACAGCCAGTCATAATCCTCCTGAATATAATGGATATAAGGTATACTGGGAAGATGGGGCACAAGTTATGCCAGATATAGCAAATGCAATAACTGAGAAAGTAAATAGTATACATGATTACAGTATAATACCAACTTTAAGTGAAGATAATAAAAATTTAGTTATTTTATTGGATGAATCACAGGATACTGAATTTATAGAAGCAGTAAAGAGTCAAATTATAAGAACCGACTTAGTTAAAAATGTAGGTAAAACTTTTAAAATAGTTTATACACCTCTTTGTGGAACAGGTAATATACCAATAAGAAGAACATTAAAAGAAGTTGGATTTGAAAATATAATTGTAGTTCCAGAAGAAGAAAATCCAGACCCAAATTTTGCAGGTCTTGATTATCCAAATCCAGAAGAGAAAAAAGCTTTAAATAGAGGAATATTACTTGCAAAAGAAAAAGGAGCAGACCTTGTAATAGCAACTGACCCAGACTGCGATAGAGTGGGTGTAGCTGTAAAAACTACCACAGGAGAGTATGCTCTACTTACAGGTAATCAAATCGGTGGTATGTTGACACATTATCTAATAGAAGGTTTAAAAGAAAATAATAAGTTAAAAGAAAATTCTACAATGATAAAAACTATAGTTACATCAGAGTTTGGAGCAGATATAGCCAAAGCCAATAATGTTGATGTGTTAAATGTTCTTACAGGTTTTAAGTTTATTGGTGAGAAAATAAAACTATTTGAACAAAATAAAGACAGAAATTATGTATTTGGATATGAAGAAAGTTATGGTTATTTAGTTGGTACTCATGCGAGAGATAAAGATGGAGTAGTTTCTTCATTATTAATATCTGAAATGGCAGCATTTTACTATTCAAAAGGTATGAGTTTATATGAAGGTCTAATAGAACTTTATAAGAAATATGGATTTTTTAAAGAGCAGACTATATCTTTGACTTTAAAGGGTATAGAAGGAGTAGAAAAGATAAAAGAAATAATATCTTACTTTAGAGAAAATCAAATTGATTATATAAATGATATCAAAGTAGTGGATAAAAAAGATTATAAAAAAGGTATAGATAATCTTCCTAAGTCTGACGTTTTAAAATACTTCTTGGAAGATGAATCTTGGGTAGCAATACGACCATCTGGAACAGAGCCAAAACTTAAATTCTACATAGCTGTAAAAGGAGCTAGTGAGGTTGAAGCAGATGAAAAACTAAGTGGTCTAAAAGAATATATAGATATTATGGTTGAAAAATTAAAATAAAAGATGTTTAACTATCTTATAAGATAGTTTTATGATAATATTTATTTAGCTGAAAATTATAATTTACTTTCATTGATTAGAATATAGAAATGTTAGTAGAATTGTTATTTTCAGCTTTTATTTATGTTATTTTTACTTAAATAATTATATTATGGTATGAATCTGAGTATAATTAATATTGTATAATGAAATTAATTTGAGAGAAAAGGGGATATTTATGTTTGGGATAGATAAAAAATTGATTGAATATATAGTTGCAAAATCTAATTACAGTGAATTAAGTTCAAAGTCAGCAGAAGTATCTTTTTTCTTGATGCTGTCTATATTTCCTTTTTTAATATTTACTATAAGTTCTATAGCATATATACCAGTTCTTCATTTAAATAAATATATAGAACTTTTTAGAAATATGATGCCAGAAAGTGCTTTTGATGTATTATCTTCAATTATAGTTTCTGCAATAGATAATAGAAGTTTAAATTTTTTAGCTGTCAGTTTTGGACTTACTATGTGGACATTTTCAAGAGCAGTAAAAGCTCTTATTAAAGGGATGAATAGAGCGTATAAAGTTAAAGAAACTAGGTCTTTTTTAAAAATCCTATCTATATCATTTTTATTTACAATTATGCTTTTAGTGTTAATTTTTTTATCTATGATATTTCTGGTTTATGGAGAGAAAATAGGCTATTTTATTTTTAATTTTATAGGATTAGATAAGATATTTATAAGGATATGGGATATTTTAAGATACTCTGTGGGTATTTTAACAATAATAGTTATATTTACAGCTTTGTATAAGTATACACCAAATAAAAAGTTGACTCTGAAAGAATCTGCACCAGGTGCTATTTTTGCTACATTTTCTTGGTTTTTAGTGTCATTTTTGTACTCTTATTATACAAATTATTATGCTAACTATGAAGTAATCTATGGAAGTATAGCTGAAATAATTGTACTTATGACATGGATGTATTTTAGCAGTTGGTCTATTGTTATAGGCTATGAAGTAAATTCAAGACTGTATTTTAGAAAGATAAGAAATGAAAGTTTAAAGTAAACTTTAAAAAAAGAAACATTGTTTAATATAACAAATGTAAATTTTGTAAAAACGTTTTCTAAAAATAATTTACATTTGTTATTACATATGATAATATTGAATCAAGATATTAATAAGGAGATGGTTCAATGTTATCAACTACTACATGGAAAAAAATGTTGATAAGTGCAGCGGAAATATTAAAGGAAAATAAGATATATTTATGTGAATTAGATAGTGTAGTTGGAGATGGTGACCATGGGGTTACTATAGATAGAATAGCAGATTGTATGAAAAAAAGAGCATTAGAAGAAAATAAAAATGATAGCATAAAATCAATTAATGAAGATTTAAGTACTTTATGTATGAATGTAAATGGTGGTTCAGCAGGACCTTTATGGGGGACTATATTTGAGGGAATGGCTGAAGGAATAGATGATAAAGATGAACTTGAAATAGAAGAAATAAAAGGTATGTTTAATGAAGCAAGAGAAAATTTATCTCTTATTTCTACTGCTAAAATAGGTCAAAAAACTTTGGTAGATGCATTATATCCAGCCATAGATGCTATTTATAATGTACAGAGTAATGACATAGTAGATATCTTTAGATTAGCTTATGAAAAAGCAGTAGAAGGTGCTGAGAATACTAAAACTTACATAGCAAAATTTGGACGAGCAAAAAGTATAGGAGAAAGAAGTCTAGGACATATGGACCCAGGTGCTGTTTCTATATCACTGATGTTTAAAGGTTTATATAACGCATTATAAATTAGATTAACAAATTAAATAATAAATATAACAAATTTAATAGGGGGAATTTATCATGCCAATGAAAAAATTTATTAACCAGTCAGAAGATTTAACTAGAGAAGTTTTAGAAGGTTTAGAACTTGCAAATTCAGACTTACTGAGAGTTACAGATTCAAATTTAGTAATAAATAAAAAATTAGAAGAAGCAGAAAGAGTAACAATAGTCACTCTAGGTGGAGCAGGTCATGAACCAGCATTGAGTGGATTTGTTGGTGATGGAATGGTCGATATAGCTGTAGTTGGAGATGTATTTGCAGCTCCAGGTCCAAATTCTTGTTTAGAAGCTATAAAAATGGCTGACAGAGGCAAAGGTGTACTGTTTGTAGTCCTTAATCATGCAGGAGATATGTTGACAGGAAATCTTGTTATGAAACAAGTTAAAAAAGAAGGACTTAATGTTAAAAAAGTTGTTACTCAAGAAGATGTAGCAAATGCACTAAGAGAAAATAGTGATGATAGAAGAGGTTTGGTTGGTTGTATACCTTTATATAAAATAGCTGCAGGAGCTGCTAAAGAAGGAAAATCTTTAGATGAAGTTGCAGAAATAGCACAAAAATTTGCTGATAATATGGCGACTATAGCTGTTGCATGTAAGGGAGCTACTCATCCTTCTACAGGAATGGTTATTTCTGAGCTTGGAGAAAATGAAATGGAAATAGGAATGGGGCAACATGGAGAAGGTGGAGGTGGACGTATGGAAATGAAGTCTGCTGATGAAACTGCTGAAATAATGACACAAGCTTTGATTAAAGATTTAGACATTAAAGATGGGGAAAAAGTAATGTTAATAGTTAATGGCTCAGGAGCTACTACTTTGATGGAAATGCTAATAGTGTATAGAAAATGTCATAAAATATTGCAAGAAAAAAATATAGAAGTACTTTCAAATCATGTTGGAGAGCTTTTAACTACTCAAGAAACAGCTGGATTCCAACTATTTATAGCTAGAATGAATGAGGAATTGTTAAGATATTTCAATTCACCATGTAATACACCTTACTTTAAAAAAAATTAGATTGAATTAAAGGGAGATAAAAAATGGCAGATAAAGATGGAATAATACTACCAAAAGATTACGGAGTAGGTATAAAGCCTCCAGAACAAAGCTTTTATTTAAAAGGAATGGATAATGTGGATTGGGGAATGAAAAATAGATTGTCAAAAATATTCAATCCTAAAACAGGAAAATCACTTATGTTAGCCTTTGACCATGGGTATATCATGGGTCCTACTCAAGGGTTAGAGAGATTAGACCTTTCAATACCTGACCTTATAGAAGATGCAGACTGTCTTATGGCTACAAGAGGAGCTTTGAGAACATGTATAAGTCCAATTCAAGATAAGGCTATAGCGCTTAGATGTTCAGCAGGAAGTTCAGTTCTTAGAGAAGATATGAGTAGGGAAGTAATTGGAGTTGATATAGAAGATGCTATAAGAATGAATGCATCTTGTCTAGCTATACAGACATTTATGGGTGCTGAAGGTGAATGTAAAGCTATAGAAAATTTAGTTAAAACAATAGATATGGGAAATAGATATTCTATACCTGTTTTGGGTGTTGTTGCAGTAGGTAAAGAAATGGAAAGAACAGCAAAATACTTCTTGTTAGCCACTAGGATGCTAGCTGAATTTGGAGCAAGTATAGTAAAAAGTTACTACTGTGAAGATTTTGAGAAAATAACAGCTGCTTGTCCAGTACCTATAGTTATAGCAGGAGGAAAAAAAGTCCCAGAAAAAGAAGCATTAGAGATGGCTTATAGAGCTATAAACGAAGGTGCAGCAGGTGTTGATATGGGAAGAAATGTATTCCAATCAGAAAGTCCAAAAGCAATGATAAAAGCAATAAAAGCTATTGTTCACGAGAACAATACACCAGAACAAGCATATAAGTTATTTGAAGAATTAAAGAAGGAGTATAAGTAATATATACTAAGTTAAGTATATAAATATCAATATAATACATAAATTTCAATATATTGGAGGTAAATTTATGGAATTTGTACATATAGGTGTTATAACAGACAAACCACAAGAACATGAGGAATTTAATGAAGAATTAAAGGTTTATATAACAGACCCAAAATATACAGAGTTTAAATATGAATACTTGAGATTTGTTGAAGGAAGTCCACTTCCAGAAATAATGCAAAAGAATCCTCATGTTGCATATAAAGTAAAAAATATGGATAAATACTTGAGTGAGAATGAAGTAATTGTAGAACCTTTTAATGTAGGAGATAACTTGAAATGTGCATTTATAATTAATGGTGGTTTTATAATTGAATTAATGCAAGAATGTTGATATTTAAGCTAAAAAGTCTAGGATTTTTCTAGACTTTTTTTATTATTAATACAACTTGACAAAATTTATTTAATGATATAATTTTAATTTATAATCAACTTTGAAAGGATGAAAATATGACTATTGATAATGAAATGTTGAAATTGGTAGAAGTATCAAAAATGTATTATGAAGAAAATAAAACTCAAGCAGAAATTGCAAAAATCTTAGGTGTATCAAGACCCTTAGTAAGTAAGATGCTAAATAGAGCAAAAGAGATTGGAATAGTAAAAATAGAAATTAGAGAATTGTTTTCTAGTAATGATTTATTGATGAATCAAATAAAAGATATTTTTAGTATTAAAGGCGGGTTAATAGTTCCTGAAGCTAAAACTGAATATATAACTCAACAAACTATACTAAGTCATGGAATAAAGTATATAAAAGAAGAATTAAATAAGGTCAGTAATGTAGGAATAGGGTGGGGTTATATTATAGGTAATATAATGGAAGAAATGCAAAAGAGTGATGATAATTGTATTTTTAAAGGAGAGGTATATCCATTAGTTGGGATGGCAAATATACCAAACAAAGGATATCATCCTAATGAGTTAATATCTGTATTTTCAAATAGTACAGGATTTAGTCCTGTATTTTTATATGCGCCTGCATTCCCAACTAGTAGTGAAGAAAGAGATATATATTTGAAAACTGAAAATTATCAAAGTATGGAGAAAAAATGGGATAATATTGACACAATAATTTTATCCATAGATAATTACCCACAGGTACCAGACCAAGCTACTGCAATTAGATTTGGGAAAAAGCTTACAAAAGAGAAGGTAGTAGGTTCATTTTTATCTTATTATTTTAATAAGTATGGGGAAATAATTAAAAGTGATAATGACTATGTTATACAAATACCTCTTGAAAAATTAAAAAAAGCAAAAAAAGTTATAGCCATATGTTCAGATTCTAGTGTAAGTGCAATAACAGGTGCATTGAAGACTGGATACATAACACACATAATAACTGATGAGAAAAAAGCGACACAAATAATTATAAACAAATAATAAATTACATAAAATTAAATTTATTTACAAGAAAATTTTATAAAATATGTTATAATTAATAGAAAATTGTCATATAATTACTTAAAGAGTACTATTGTAAATAACATTGAGAGGTAGTGGTTAGGATATGGATACCCATAATAAATATGTAAATTTTATAAAAAATATACCTGTTCCTTTTTTATATTGTAAAGTTATAAAGGAACAAGAAAATATAGAGTATCGAGTAGAATATATAAGTAAAGGTATGGGGAAAATATTAAAATTAGAAGAAGGACTTTGTGACGAAAATATATTGGATTTATTACCTGTATTTAAAGCCAAGAAATATTTTAATGAGTTATTTTCAGATAATGTAAACTGTGTAAAAAGATATATACCAACACTCAAAAATTGGATAAACATAAAAAAACAAATAATAGGAGAATCACATATAATTTTGTATTTTTGCAAGATTGTATTTGATTACAGACAAGTAATCGATTCTTTTAATAAAAAAGAAAAAATAGCCTATATAAAAGATGAAGAAGGCATATACATAGATTGTAGCGAAAATTTAGTTCCAATATTAAATAATAATATTAAAACAACAAAAGATATATTTGGGAAGAATGATGTAGAAGTATGGGGAGAAAGCACCGGAAAATTATTTAGGAATGATTATATAGAGGGTGTATCGAGTAAAAAAAGATTTTTACAAAATCTATTTGAATACAAAGAAACATTCTTCATGGTTGAAAAATATTTTTTGTATGATGAAGATGAACTTTTGGGAACTATAGGAATAATAGATAATATAATATATAGTGGAAATAGTAACAAAAACTATAATTCAAAAAACTTAATGAAGATGATTGAACATTCAATTCCAGAGAATATGTTTTATAAAGATGTGTATGGAAATTACATTGGATTTAATTCAGGTTTTTTAAATTTAGCTTGTATGAATAAAGAAGAATTATTAGGAAAGAATAGTTATAAAACATCAACAGAAGAATCTTTAATAGATACGATACTTAAAAGTGATAAAGATGTAGTTGAAAATAAAAAGGTGGTTACATTCGAATCAAATATAAGTATGAACAATGAAAATAAGTGTATTGAGATTACAAAAAGACCATTTTTTGATAGTTATGGAAGTGTTATTGGAATAATTGGAACAGCAA
This sequence comes from Clostridioides sp. GD02377, assembly GCF_045899875.1. NCBI lineage: Bacteria > Bacillati > Bacillota > Clostridia > Peptostreptococcales > Peptostreptococcaceae > Clostridioides > Clostridioides sp. GD02377. The sequence goes on along the minus strand of NZ_JBJODA010000004.1, from coordinate 33,937 downwards.
GAGATATAAGCAGAAGAAAAAAATTAGAAGAAGAAATGGATAAAAATAAAATGGAGTTCTTTGCAAATTTGTCTCATGAACTTAGAACCCCCATAAATTTAATCTCGTCTTCATTACAATTAATAGAAAGAAAAGAAGCAGATTTAATAGAATCAAATGATACTTTAAAAAGAAATCTAGGTATGATAAAACAGAATGGAAATAGAATATTAAGATTGGTTAATAATTTTATAGACTTTACAAAAATGCAGTCAGGATATTTAGATTTCAAACCAGAAGAATCCGATATAATTTCATTTATAGAGGATATATGTATGTCTGTAGCTGATTTCGCAAGTCAAAATAACATACAACTTACATTTGATACAGAAATAGAAGAATTTACTATGTTATTTGATTCAGAAAAATTGGAAAGAATAATATTAAATTTGCTCTCTAATGGAATTAAGTATAATAAAGAAAATGGAGAGATAAATATATTTCTATGTGTGAAAGATGATATGTTTAAAATGAAAATATCTGACAGTGGAATAGGTATACCAAAAGAAAAAATAGATAAGATATTTAATAGATTTGAACAAATTGATAATGAACTTTCTTATAGGGTTAAAGGAAGTGGAATTGGCCTTTCACTAGTGAAATCTTTAGTTGAATTACATGATGGAAGTATATGTTTAAAGAGTCAACTTGGGATTGGAAGTGAATTTATTGTTTCATTGCCAATTAGAAGAGAAAATAATACTGAAAAATGCAATTATAAAAGAGAAGTTAGCGATGAACTAAGTAAAAAATTAGAAATAGAATTTTCGGATTTATAATTTAAGTGTAAATAGATAAAATTTTAAAAAACTATTGACAATTGTTTTAGAAGGGTTTAAAATAAATTACAACATAATAAATAAAAAGCGATGAATAGGAAGAGTAAATCTAATTCGATTGCCAGAGAGAAGAGTCCATCGGCTGAAAGACTTTTTAAATTAGAGAGATTGAAAACTACCTAGGAGCTACTTTCTGAAGTTATCTATATTAATAGATTTTAGTAAGAATAGTCGTTAACTGCGTTAAAGTGTAAAGTGAGTTTTCATAATATATGAAAACTAAGTTAGGTGGAACCGCGGGAATAATACTCTCGTCCTTATGTTATAAGGATGGGAGTTTTTTGTTATTTAAAAATATAAATAGTAATTATAATAATCATAAAAAATATAAAAGCGATGAATAGGAAGAGTAGATTTAGTTCGACTATCAGAGAGGAAAGTTCAAAGGCTGAAAGACTTTCTAAGTTTGAAAAATTGAAAACTACCTAGGAGCTGTGGTCTGAAGTTACCTTGAAAGGTTTTAGTAAGATTAACCGTTAACTGCGTTAAAGTATAAAGTGGATTTTATCAATAAATGATGAAATTAAATTGGGTGGAACCGCGAGCATAGACTCGTCCCTTTATCTAGGGATGAGTCTATTTTTATTGCAATAAAAGATTGAAAATAAAAAAAAATCGGAAAATTATAAATTTTAGGAGGATAATAAAATGGAGAATAAAGTGAAAATTGGAGTACTAGGATATGGAACTGTAGGAAGTGGACTTATAGATATAATAGATAATAATAAAGAAAAAAGAAATATAGAAATAGTTGGAATTTTAGTTAACAATCTAGAAAAACATAAAGGTAAAAAATACTCTAATATAATAACTAATAATATAGATGATATATTTGAAAAAGATATAGATATACTTGTAGAAGTTATGGGTGGTTTAGAACCAACATTATCTTATATTAAAAAAGCTTTAAATAATAAAATTCATGTTGTTACAGCAAATAAAGATTTGCTAGCTGAATGTGGAGATGAGCTTGCAAAATTAGCAAGTGAAAATAAGGTAAGTATAAAATTTGAAGCTTCAGTTGCTGGAGGGATACCAGTATTAAAACCAATAATAGAGTCATTAGAAGGAAATAACATAGATAGTATAAATGCTATTTTAAATGGAACTACTAACTTTATATTATCTAAAATGTATGACGAGAATTTATCTTATGATATGGCGTTAAAGCAAGCTCAGGAATTAGGTTTTGCTGAAGCCAATCCAGAGTCAGATGTATTAGGATATGATGCTGCTAGAAAACTATCAATATTATCAACTCTAGCTTATGATAATAGAGTGTATTGGAAAGATGTATATTTAGAGGGAATTACAGATATAGATGAAAAAGATATTGAATATGCAAAAAAATTAAATTGTAAGATAAAATTAATTGGTCAAAGTAAGTATGAAAATGATAAAGTAAGTGCTTTTGTTAGACCTGTCCTAGTAGAAAAAGATAATATACTTGCTAGAATAGACAATGAATTTAATGCTGTTATAGTAAATGGCGATTCAGTAGGAGAAGTTTCTTTTGTAGGTAAGGGAGCTGGAAGTCTAGCAACAGGAAGTGCAGTTTATTCAGATGTGATTGATATAATAGATAATAGAGTTTCAAGTATAGATTCTTTTACTAAAGATAAAATACAGGTTAATAAGATAGTTAGAGAAAAATGTGGAGCACTTCTTAGATTTAAAAAATGTAATAAAGATGAAATATTGAATATAGTTGAGAATTGCTTAGTAAATTATGATGTTTTAAATGATGATGATGAGCTTGCTATTATGGTTTATGCTGATTCTGAGTATGAAATAAATAACAGTTTATGTCTAATAAAAGATAAGGGATATTGCGAAAAAATGAATAAAATGTTGAAAATAAGTTAAAAAAGGGAAAAAATAAGTTTATATGTAACATATTTTGATAATTTTAATACTATATACTATGAGATAAAACAAAACATCTCATAAAAAATTAAAATTAAAAGGAGAGATATGTTATATGGAAAATAAAAAATATGCAAATGGTGGTTATCCAGAAGATTGGTATGAAAGAGGAGAAGCTACAGCTAAATGGTTCCAAAATGATGGAGAAGAATATGAAAGAGCAGCATACGATGAAGATAGAGAAAGAAGAGGTTCAAACTGTGGATGTTCAAATCAAGAAGAAAATAGACCTAGAAACTGTGAAAGATTTAGAAGAGAAGCTGAAATAAGAGAAAGAGAAGCTAGAGAAGCATTCTGCGAATCTGCAGAAAGAAAAAAAGAAGCATTAGCATATGAATGTGAAGCTAGAAAATTATGGGAAAAAGCAGAAAAATACTGGGATGAATATTCTGAGTTCAATTATAGAGGAATAGAATATTTAGCAGAAGCTACTAGATTATTTGATAAAGGTATGGAATGTGAAGCTAGAAGAAATGGAAATAATGGTGGAAACAACAATTGTTGCCATAAATGCCATAAACCTAACTGTAACTGTGGTAGAAAATAAAAGAATTTCATTGACAAATCAATAGTTAAAATATATCATATTATGTATAATAAAGAGAAAATTCAGAAAAAAATTAATGATTAGAAGAAATATAAGTATAGTTATTAGACAAATAGTGCTCAGTTAGTGAGGTGAGTACAATATGATTAGACTCCCATCCTCTAGCTTTTAATAGAGGGTGGGAGTTTTTATTTATTGATGTATCTTAAATGAGAATAATATTGTAAAACTAGGAGGTAAAAAATGAAAAGCATCAAAACATCAAGCACAAAAGAAAAGGTAGATGAAAAGGTTTTAAGAGAGCAAGTAAGTTCTATAATAGAAGATATAAGAAGAAATAAGGATGTTGCACTTAGAAAATACAATGATAAGTTTGATAAAAATACAAGATATGAATTTAGAATTACTAAAGAAGAGATAAAAGAAGCTTATAAACATGTAGATAATGAATTTATAAATAATCTGAAGATTGCTGCTGAAAATATAAGAGAATTTGCTAAAGCTCAAAAATCAAGTTTTGAAAATTCTTTTGAAAAAGAAATTTATCCAGGTGTAATCTTAGGTCAAACTAATATTCCAATAGAATCATGCCTTGCATATGTTCCAGGTGGGCAATATCCATTATTTTCAACAGCACTTATGCTTATAATACCTGCAAAAGTTGCAGGTGTAAAAAGAATAGTAGCATGTTCGCCAACTATGAAAAATACTGAAGATATAAATCCTAAAACGTTGGTAGCTATGGACATAGCAGGGGCTGATGAAATATATGCAACTGGAGGTGTCCAAGCTATAGCAGCATTTACATATGGTACAGAAAAGATTAATCCAGTTGACATAATTGTAGGACCAGGAAATAAATTTGTAACTGAAGCTAAAAGACAGTGTTATGGTCAAGTGGGAATTGATTTTGTAGCTGGTCCAAGTGAAGTTCTTATAATAGCTGATGAAACTTCAAATCCAGTTTATATTGCAGCTGATTTATTAGCACAATGTGAGCATGATTTAAATGCAAGAGGTATATTATTGACAAATAGCTTAGAAATAGCAAATGAAGTTGAGAAAAATATAAAAATTATGTTAGAAGATTTACCAACAAAGGATATAGCATATAGTTCATGGGAGAATAATGGAGAGATAATTTTAGTTGATGATATTGAGGAAGCTATTAAAATAAGTAATTTTTATGCACCAGAACATTTAGAAGTTGCAGTAGAGAAGTATGATGAGATTTGTGATAAATTAATTAACTATGGTTCTCTATTTATTGGAAATCTTTCTGCAGAAGTATTTGGTGACTATGTTTCAGGTACAAATCATACATTACCAACACTTAAAGCATCAAGATACACTGGTGGTGTTTGGGTTGGTACATTTATAAAAACTTGTACAAAGCAGATATTGAATGAAAAGGCTATAAAAGCATTAGCTCCTGTTGCAGAAAAGTTAGCAAAAGAAGAGGGACTGTATGCTCATGCAAAGGCAGCTGAAGTTAGGTTAAAAAAATAGATTTTAAAAGACTTGTTTTTAAATCAGCTATTTCAATAGAAACGTCATTTCATAATAATTTTGGATTATATTGAAATGGCTTTTTTATTGAAAATTTATTGACAAACTTGTATTACAGATATTATACTAAACTTAATAAATAAAGTTTATAAAGTAAGGTGTTGTTTATGAAAAATATAGTTGGAAAGCCACAAACGATAAAAAAAGTAAATGAAGATTTAATAAAAAACATTATAAAAAATGAAGGTCCTATAACGAAGCCAGAAATTTCAAGTATTACTGAATTGAGTTTAGCTACAGTTAATAAAATTGTAGAACAATTAGCTTTAAAAAATGAGGTCAAAGTAAGTGGATTAAGTGAGTCTACTGGAGGAAGAAGAGCACAATTATTTGAAATAAATGCAAATTTGGAACACATAATAGCTTTATATTATTATAGAAATAGCTGTATAGGAGTAGTTGCAAATTTATTAGGGGAGATAACTTATCAAGAGGAATTTGACATAAGAATGGATACCTATGAAAACGTTAACCAAGATACTTTTTTTGTTATAGATACTTTAATAGAAAAAGTAAGAGAAAACAGTATAAGAGCTATTGGGATTGGAGTTCCAGGAGTTGTAAAAAATGGTGTGGTTAAGAATATACCAACTATAAAAAGTTGGGAAGGTATAAACCTAGAGACTTTAATAAAGAGTAAATACAATACTAAAGTATTTATAGAAAATGATACAAATATTACTACTATTGGAATTTACCAAAAACAGTATAAAGATGAATATAAAAATATGGCTCTTATGTATTTAGAAGATGGTATTGGTTCAGGGATAGTTATAAATGGCGAGTTATATTTAGGTTCCACAAATTTTGCTGGAGAATTAAGTTATTTAAATATGGAGTTTAATAAGTATAATTATGAAAACTTAAATATTGAAGATTATATTTTAAGTTTAAGAAAAAGATATTTGGAGAGCAAGGATAATAATTTTAAAAAAGAAGTCTTATCAATAATATCAAATTTTGTAAGAACTCTTGTATGTGTCTTAAATCCACAAGCTATGATTATACAATGCAGTATATTAACTGAGGCTGATATGGAATTTATAGAGAAAGATGTAAGTAAGAGTGTGGGAGAAGAAAATTTCCCTAAATTAATAAAAGTAGAGTCACTGAGAGAAGGAAGTATAAATGGAGTAATTAGTATGTGTTTAAAAGAAACTGACTATCAATATTCCTTGTCTAATAAAAAAGGAGGATATTAATGTGAGATATTTGATTTCAATAGATGGAGGAGGAACAAAAACAAAATTTTGTGTAAGTGATTTAGATGGAAACATACTTAAAGAGTACACTACTGGTTCAACTAATTACAAGTCAGTTGGAATACAAAAAACATATGAAAATATTAATAATGGGTTTGAGAAAATATTAAAAGATTTGCATATTAATTATGATGATATTGAGTACACTGTATTTGGGATATCAGGATGTGATTCTCCTAATGATTATAAAATTATAATGGATGAAATATTAAAAATTGGACTTAATAAAGAAAAAATGTATCTAGTAAATGATGCAGTGTTAGCCTTTTATGCACAAACTGATACTCCTGGTTTAGTAATTGTAGCTGGGACAGGTTCGATTGTATTAGGAATTAGAGAAGATGGAGAAATATATAGAGTTGGTGGATGGGGATATAATTTTAGTGATTTAGGCTCTGGATATGATATAGGAAGAAAATTATTAAAGAAGGTCTTACTTTATTGTGATGAGTGTCATGAGTATAGTGATTTATTTAATTGTGTCTTATATTTCTTTAATGCAGATAGCTTTGAAAAACTTACATATATGATTACTGAAATAAATAACAATGTTGAAATAGCAAATTTAGCTTCATTAGTGATTGATTGCGCTGAACAAGGAGATAAATTAGCTATTGAAATATTAAGAGAGTCATCAATTGAATTATCTAAATTAGCTCAAGTAATATTAAGTAAAATCTATAATTCAATGAAAAAGGATAAAAATGAAATAAATATAGTCTTGTCTGGTGGAACATTAAACAGAACTATATATGCTCAAATGTTAATGAATAATTTAAAAGCAGAAAACATAGATAAAAAATTAAACTTTATACTTCAAGAAAATCAGCCTGTATATGGAGGTATAAGACTTGCTATGGCATTAGCTGATAGGAGGGTCAAACATGGATAGAAAAAAAGTGATAGTACAAATTTTTACAGGTGGATTTAAAAATAAAGAAATAAAATTTAATGATATAAAATGTAAGCTATTAGAATTGATGGAATATATTGATGTAGAAAAGGTTATCATGGGTTGGAATGTAGATAAAGAGTTATATATAAAAACTAAAAAATTGTTAAATAAATATAGTGTTGAATTATATCTTTGGTTACCATGCTTTTCGGAAATAGGATTGCTTGAAAAAAGTAATTTACTAATTGATTATACTGGAAAAGAAGTTAAGGGATATACTTTACAAGAAGATGAGAACTTTGAATTTTATTGCCCAAATAATAAGGAAAATATAGAAAATGTAAAGAAAATATATAGTACTTATTTTAGTGAAATTGAATTTGATGGAATTTTTCTAGATAAGATAAGGTATGCTTCTTTTTCGAATAAGTTAAATGGTGTTTTTAATTGTTTTTGTAAAGATTGTTTAAATATATATGAAAAAAATAATATAGATAAAAAGTCATTAATAATAGAAATGAATAATGTATCTAACAAAGTGATAAGTAATAAAGATACTCCATTTGGCATAACAGAATACATTAATGGAAAATACAAATTTAAAAATAAAATATGGGAAAATTTTTTCGAAATAAAAAATCAAAGTATATACAATGCATTAGTAGATATAAGTAGTTATTTTAAAGATAAAGGATTGAAAATAGGCATAGATACTTTTTCTCCCTTTATTTCTTACTTTACAGGTCAAGATTTAGAAAGGCTACAAGAGGTAGCTGATTTTATAAAACCGATGATGTATAGAATTACAAAAGCTCCAGCAGGTTTACCATTTGAATTTGAAAAACTTATTGATGAATCTGTACAGGAAAATAAAGAGATTGTAAAACAAAAATTCTTAGATATTTTAGGGATTACAGAGTATGAAGGGGATGTATATCCCATAAAATTTGTACTAGAAGAAATAAATTTTATGACAAAAAATCTTACTAAAGATATATATGTAGGCATTGAAATTAATAAAAAAGAAATTATAGCTCCTGTTACACCTAAATATATAAGTGAAAATATTTTAAATATAAATAAGACAGCAGTAAAAGGATATGTTTTATCTTGGGACTTGTTATCAGCACCAAAAGAAAATATTGATGAAATTATAAAATGGTTTAGGAATTAGTGGGGTGATATAGTGAGTAAAATATTGGAAATGCAACAAATATTTAAAAGTTTTGGAAAAGTAGATGTTTTAAATGGTATAGATTTCGAATTAGAAAAGGGAGAAGTAAGAGCTCTTTTGGGAGCTAATGGTGCAGGAAAATCTACACTTATTAAAATTTTAGGAGGAGTTCATGCTCAAACTAAAGGTAAAGTAATCCTAAAGGGTAAAGAAATTATGTTTAAAAATCCACATCATTCTAAAGAAAATGGTATTAGTATAATTTATCAAGAATTAAGTTTAATACCAACACTTACAGTTATAGAAAACGTTTTTCTTGGTAGAGAAACTTTAAAGGGAATTGTGTTTTTAAATAAGAAAGATATGCTAGAAGAATATATGAAGATTTGTGAAGATTTTGATTTTAATATAGACCCACATATAGTAGTGTCCAATTTGAGCGTAGCAAATCAACAAATGGTTGAGATAATGAAAGCAGTTTCATGTAATTCTGAAATTATCATAATGGATGAGCCAACAACATCACTTACTAATAATGAAAAAGAAGGATTGTTTAAAATAATAAACAGATTAAAATCTAAAGGTAAAACTATAGTTTATATTTCTCATATATTAGAGGAAGTGTTTAAGGTATGTGATAGTACAAGTATAATGAAAAATGGAGTTATGATTGGAACTTATGATGTAAAAGATTTAAATAAATTAAAAATAACTCAACTTATGACAGGTGATGATAATCACAAATTTATTGAGAAAAAGGATTATACATTTGCAAAGTATGAAGAACCCCCAGTACTAGAAGTTGAGAATATAAGTTGGTCTAATAAAATAAAAGATGTTTCATTTAAAGTTTATAGAGGTGAAGTTGTAGGTCTTGCAGGTCTTGTAGGTTCAAGAAGAACTGAAATAATAAATTTGATATTTGGGATAGAGAATAAAGATAGTGGAGATATATTTATTAATGGTAAAAAAGTAGATATAACATCTCCTAAAATTGCTATAAAGAATAAAATAGGATTGATTCCTGAAGATAGAAAAAATCTGGGGTTAATTTTAGAGCAGGCTATATATACTAATTCAGCATCAGTACAAATTGACAAATTTAAGAAACTGTTGTTTATAGATAGAAATAGAGAAATTGAATTTTCTAAAAAAGGAGTTAAAGAACTAGGAATAAAAATTAGTGATGTAAAACAAGAGGTAAAGGAACTTAGTGGTGGAAACCAACAAAAAGTAGTAGTTTCTAAATGGCTGGACAAAGATTTAGATTTAATAATATATGATGAACCGACAAAAGGAATAGATATTGCTGCGAAAGAAGATATTTTTAATACAATAAAGGAATTTTCAAGTAAAGGAATAGGAGTAATATTTATATCTTCTGATTTAGAAGAAGTAATAAGAGTAAGTGATAGAATTTTAGTAACTAGAGAAGGTTCTATTGTAAATGATTTAAAAAATGAAAATATAAAGGTTCAAGACATAATGAACAGTATATTTAATGTATAAAAAATGAAAATGGAGGACTGAGATGAAAAAGGCTTTTGAGAAATTGAATTTAAGAGATTATGGAGTATTGCTAGGTTTTTTGGCTTTATGTATAGCCATAAGCATTGCAACTCCATCATTTTTAGGTAAGCAAAATATACTTAATCTTTTACGACAATCTTCTATAATTGGAATAATTTCAGCAGGTATGACTTTTGTTATAATATCTGGCAACTTTGATATATCAGTTGGAGCAGTAGCAGCTCTTGCAGGTGCTATAACAATGAAATTTGCAACTGGTGGAACTAACTTGCTTGTATCTATGTTTTTAGGTATAGCAATTTGTGCAGTAATAGGATTAATCAATGGGATAGTAGTTGCCAAGATAAATGTACCATCGTTAATAGCCACTATGGCTATGGTCACTATTGTAAGAGGATTACTATTGATGCTTACAGGAGGATATCCAATTACTGAAAATATACCAATACTTGATTACATTGGAAATGGATACTTGTTTAATATACCAATACCAGTAGTAATTTTCTTTATAGTAGTGTTAGTTTCATTTATTGTACTTAATAAAACTAAGTTTGGTAGATATGTTTATTCTGTAGGGGGAAATCAAGAAGCAAGTAAACTTAATGGTATAAATGTAGATTCTCATAAAATAAAAGTATTTATTATTAATGCTATACTTGCAGGGATAGCTGGTATTGTACTAACTGGAAGACTTGGGACTGCAACTGCAATTGCAGGTGAAGGGTATGATATGGATGCAATTGCATCTGTAGTAATAGGAGGTACATCAGTAGCAGGAGGCTCTGGCTCTGTACTTAAAACTGTTATAGGTGTGTTACTTATGAGTGTTATAAACAACAGTTTTAACCTTCTTGGAATAGATGTATATTTCCAATACATATTTAAAGGATTAATAATTTTAGCAGCAGTTGGATTTGATTCTTATAGCAAGAAGAAGCTTGCTTCAAGATAAAAAATAAGGAGGGATTTTTTTATGAAAAAATTAATGAAACATTTAGCATTGTTGCTATCACTTGTTATGATATTTGGTTTGGTTGGTTGTTCAAATGGTGGTGACAAAGAAAAAAATGGAGAAAAGAAAATAGCAGTATTACTACCAGGTTCAACGGGTTACTTTGTAGCAACTAAACAAGGTATAGATGCAAAATCTAAAGAATTAGGTGTAAATGTAGAATATGCAGATGCTCAATGGGATGCTAGTAAACAATTGTCACAAGCTGAAGATTTTATGGCTAAAGGTGTAGATATGATTGCATTGTGTGGAGTTGATTCTGCTGTGAGCGAGAGAATAGTTAAAGCTGCTAATGATTCAGAGGTTCCTATAATAGCATTTACAAATTCTATAGGAAGTAACCCAACAGGAGAATTCAAAGGTTTAGTTACATATATAGGACAAAATGAGGAAGAGACAGGAGCTTTAACAGGTAAAATTGCTAAAAACTTGTTAGGAGAAGCTGGTGGAAAAGCTGTGTTAATAGAAGGTGTTCCAGGGACTACTCCACAAGTATTAAGAAAAAAAGGTCTTGAAAAAGAATTAAAAGATAGCAATATACAAATAATTTATAATCAAACTTCAAATTGGGAAAAAGAACAAGCTTTAAAAGTAACAGAAGACTTAATTCAAAAGAAAACTGATTTTAATGTTATAATATGCCAAGACGATAACTCTGCTACAGGAGCAGGACAAGCCTTAAAGGATGCTGGTCTTAAAGATAAAGTTAAAGTTATAGGTTTGGGTGGAAGTAAAGATGGATTAAAAGCTATAACTGATGGATTAATAGATGGAACAACATATATGTCTGCAGTGGAAGAAGGAGCATTAGTTGTAGAAAAAGCATCTAAGATTTTAAAAGGTGAAAAAGTAGAACCTGTTACACAAATTAAGCAAGTTGAAGTTAACAAGGATAACATTTCAGAATTTAAAGGTGAGTGGTAAAAGCTAGTAAATAAAATTTGTAGAGTTACTTTATATAGTTTCTAAAGTAACTCTTTTTTTGTGGACTTAGTTATAGATTGTTGGATAGTATTTCTAAACAAATAAAAAATTAATATAAACAAAGACTTAATTATACTAAATTATAAGTCAAATTAATATAAACTTTTGTAAAAAAGGAAAACGTCTGAGGTGTTGGAATGACTGTGTTATATACATAGGTTGAAAAAAACATAAAAAAACATAAAAAAATTGTTGAAAAAAACATAAAAATTTTGTATAATTAAAGATTCGAAAAGTGCGGTATACAAAGCCATTTCTTTTGTATATAATATATATAAATTAAGAAAAAGGAAGGGATATGTATGGCCAGGCGGTTATTTTTAGAAAGGATTGGACTTATATTTTTAGGTTCAGCAATATTGGCATTTGGAGTTTACAATTTTTATTATTTAAACAACATAACAGAAGGTGGAGTGTTAGGTATTTTACTACTGCTAAAAAATTTATTCAATATACAGCCAGCAATAGCAAATGTTGTAATAGATGGTTTACTACTTTTAGTAGGATATAAATTTTTCGGTAAAAAATTCCTTATATATTCAATAGTAGCTTCTATAACTTTTTCAGTGTTATATGATTTATTTGAAGCTATAGGACCTCTGGTACCACAATCACAAAATATGCTTTTATCAACTGTTTTAGCAGGTGTAACTGTTGGAACTGGTGTAGGTATAGTAGTAAAAGCAGGTTGTGCATCAGGAGGAGACGATGCTTTAGCATTAGTAATTTCTAAGACTACATCTTTGAACATAGGGCAAGTTTATTTAGCAACAGATGTTATTGTATTGTTGTTATCATTATTTTATCTATCAGCATTTGATATATTTTATTCGTTAATTGCTGTTACAATTAGTGGTAAAGTAATTGATTTTATTTATTATCATGGCAAAAGTTTAGATATGGATATAAGTAATGACATAGTTCCAGAATGTTAATATAAATTAAATAACATTAGCTTTTATTAAAGATGGCAAATTTGCCATCTTTTTTTGCGTTTATATATTTGTAGTAGGTATTTCTTAATCGAGATTTTTATAAATTTAGGATAAGAAATTGTATTGAAATTGCTAGGAATACGGTTGCTAGATGTATATTTTAAAAACTCAATTTTATATTTATGAAATACTAATCAGTAACAGATGTTTCTTAATCCTATCTTTATACCTAAAATGATAAGATAAATGAAGTAGCAATACAAAGCTAAAATTTGTAAAAGAAATTAAAGTAAATGGAGGAGTTAAAATGTTGGATATAGTTATGATAGCATTGTTACTCATAGGATTTATTTCCATGAAGTTGCTTGCTGATTGGTGTGGGAAACAAACAGAAAAAAAATAATGTAATGTATGGAGGGATTACCTATGTGGTTTCTGGCAGTTGTAATTATAATGTTAATAATATATTTGGTGTATGCGCTTATTAATCCTGAAAAATTTTAAACAGTATAAGGCTAATAAGTAAGCTGAATTGGGGGGAACAATTTTTATGGTGCAGATAGTAATAGTGTTAGCGATTTTTATGATTTTAGTAATACCTATGGGCAAGTATTTATACCATATAGCTACTAATCAAAAAACATTTGGAGATAGACTATTTGATAAAGTAGACAATTGTATATATAAGGTATGTAGTATAGATAAGAAAAAAGAAATGAACTGGAAACAGTATGCCTTAGCTTTAGTATTTACAAATGCAGCTATGGTATTTATAGGATATATCATACTTAGAACTCAAAGTATGCATATATTTAATCCAAGTGGAATTAAAGGTATGGAACAAGGTTTATCATTTAATACAATAATAAGTTTTATGACAAATACAAACCTTCAACATTATTCAGGTGAATCAGGTCTTTCATATTTTAGTCAGATGACAGTAATAATATACATGATGTTTACATCAGCAGCAACAGGATATTCAGCAGCTATGGCATTTGTAAGAGGTTTGGTTGGCAAAAAGAAAACATTGGGAAATTTTTATGTAGATTTAATTAGAATAACAACAAGAGTACTTTTACCAGGAGCTTTAATTGTTGGAATTATATTAGTTACACAAGGAGTACCACAAACTTTTGCTGGAACAGAAACAGTGACTACTATAGAAGGAAAGCTTCAAGATATAGCTAGAGGGCCTGTAGCAGCTCTTGAATCAATCAAACATTTAGGAACAAATGGTGGTGGATTCTTTGGTTCAAATTCATCACACCCATTTGAAAATCCAACTATTATATCAAATATAGTAGAAATGTTGTCTATGATGATATTACCAGGAGCTTGTGTTGTTGCATTTGGGCATATGATAAAGAATAAAAAACAAGGTTGGGTTGTGTTTGGTGCAATGTCAATCATATTTTTAATAGGTCTAGTAGTTTGTTTTAAAGCAGAGAGTGCAGGAAATCCTATTTTATCACAATTAGGACTTAGTCAAAGTATGGGAAGTATGGAAGGTAAGGAAGTTAGATTTGGTATAGCACAGTCTGCATTATTTACAACAGTAACTACTTCGTTTACAACAGGTACAGTTAATAATATGCATGATACCTTAACTCCTTTAGGAGGTTTAGTACCACTTTTGAATATGATGTTAAATGTCGTGTTTGGTGGTAAAGGTGTAGGTCTTATGAATATGTTGATGTACGCTATAATAGCAGTATTTTTATGTGGATTGATGGTAGGAAGAACGCCAGAATTTTTGACTAAGAAAATAGAAGGAAAAGAAATGAAGCTTATTGCTTTACTTATTATATTACATCCACTTTTGATACTTATGTTTTCTGGTCTTTCAGTTGCAGTACCAGCAGGGCTTGAAGGAATTTCAAATCCTGGATTTCATGGATTATCACAAGTATTATATGAATTTGCATCTTCAGCAGCTAATAATGGTTCAGGATTTGAAGGTCTAGGAGATAATACTATGTTTTGGAATATAACAACAGGCATAGTTATGTTCTTTGGAAGATATGTATCTATTATAATACTACTTGCGATATCAAGTTTATTGGCATCTAAAAAAGCTGTAAGTGAAAGTATAGGAACACTTAGAACAGATAATTTCACATTTACAATAATTTTAGTACTGGTTGTTTTAATTGTTGGTGCTTTAACATTTTTCCCAGCCTTAGCGCTTGGACCTATTTCAGAGCATCTAGTGTTATGGCACTAAAAAATTGGGAGGGAGTAAAGTTTTATGGAAACTAAAAAAACAAAGTTTATTACAAAAGATATATTCAAAACTTCCATTATAGAAGCTTTTAAAAAGTTAAATCCTAAATATATGATGAAAAATCCAGTTATGTTTGTTGTAGAGATTGGATTTATAGTAACATTGATACTTACAATAATACCTAGCTTGTTTGGTGATGAAGGTAATAATTTAAGAGCATATAATGGGATTGTGACAATAATATTATTTATAACAGTTCTTTTTGCGAATTTTGCTGAAGCTGTAGCTGAAGGTAGAGGAAAAGCCCAAGCAGATACATTGAAGAAAACTAGAAAAGACACAGTAGCAAGGGTTTTCGATAAGCTAGGAAATGAAAAAATGATAAGTGCAAGTGAATTAAAACTTGGCGATATTGTTTTGGTAAATGCAGGAGAAGTTATTCCAAATGATGGAGAAGTTATAGAAGGAATAGCTTCTGTGGATGAATCAGCAATAACTGGAGAATCCGCACCTGTTATGAGGGAATCTGGTGGAGATTTTGCTTCTGTTACAGGAGGTACTACAGTTGTAAGTGACTGGTTAAAAATAAAAATAACAACAAAACCAGGAGAATCGTTCTTAGATAAAATGATAGCTCTTGTGGAAGGTGCTTCAAGACAAAAAACACCAAATGAGATTGCCTTAAATACTTTGTTAGTAGGGTTAACACTTATATTTATGGTTGTTTTAATCTCTCTTTATCCAATGGCAAATTATGCAGGTGTAAAGATTCCAATTTCTACTATGGTAGCACTTTTGGTTTGTTTAATACCAACTACTATAGGAGGCCTATTGTCAGCCATTGGTATTGCAGGTATGGATAGAGTAACTAGATTCAATGTAATTGCAATGTCAGGAAAAGCAGTAGAAGCTTGTGGTGATGTTGATACTATGATTTTAGATAAGACAGGTACCATTACTTATGGAAATAGACTTGCGTCAGAATTTATAGCAGTTGGAAATGCAGATTCAAAAGATTTAATAAATTATTCTGTTATGTGTTCATTAAAAGATGATACACCAGAAGGAAAGTCTATAGTTGATTTAGGTGTGAAATTAGGTTCAACAGGTAAAACAAAAGAGGCAGCTGAAGCTGAATTCATAGAGTTTTCTGCACAGACTAGAATGAGTGGAATTAATTTAGCTGATGGTAGAGCTATAAGAAAAGGTGCTTATGATAGTATAATAAAACGAGTAAAAGAATCTGGTGGGGTAGTACCAGAAGATTTAGAAGAAAATGTAAACAGAGTGGCTAAATTAGGAGGAACACCTTTAGTAGTGTGTGTGGATAATGAGATATATGGGATTATCTACTTAAAGGATACTGTAAAATCAGGGCTTGTAGAAAGGTTTGCTAGACTTCGTGAGATAGGAATAAAAACAATAATGTGTACAGGGGATAATCCCTTGACAGCAGCTACAATTGCAAGAGAAGCTGGAGTAGATGGATTTATTGCAGAATGTAAACCAGAAGATAAAATAGATGCTATAAAGAAAGAACAATTAGAAGGTAAAATAGTAGCTATGACAGGTGATGGAACAAATGATGCTCCTGCACTTGCTCAGGCAGATGTAGGTCTTGCTATGAACAGTGGTACAACATCTGCAAAAGAAGCAGCAAATATGGTAGACTTAGATTCAGACCCAACTAAGATATTAGAAGTTGTTGAAATAGGAAAACAACTTTTGATAACTCGTGGAGCTTTGACAACTTTTAGTATAGCAAATGATGTTGCAAAATATTTTGCAATTATACCAGCTATATTTACTCTTGTGATACCTCAGATGGAGATATTAAATATAATGAAACTTTCTACATCATTTAGTGCGATATTATCAGCTTTAATATTTAATGCTATAATAATCCCTTGTTTAATACCTCTTGCAATGAAAGGTGTAAAATATAGACCTATGAAGTCACAAGCTATGTTAATGAGAAACATGATTATATTTGGTCTTGGTGGGGTTATAGTACCATTTTTAGGAATAAAATTAATTGATTTATTAATTACACCTTTAGTAATGGTTCTTAATTTAGGTTAATAAATGGAGGATATAAAAATGAAAACATTAAAACCAGCATTGCTTGTAAGTCTTGTATTGTTAGTTGTTTGTGGACTTGTATATCCACTTGCTTTAACAGGTGTAAGTCAAGTTGCATTTAGAGATAAAGCTAATGGAAGTATGATAGAAGTAAATGGTGTAAAAGTAGGTTCAGAACTTATTGGTCAAAACTTTACAGATGCAAGGTTCTTTAAGGGAAGAGTATCATCAATAAACTATAATACTTATACAAAAGAAGAGTTAATACCAGATAAAGATGGAAATACATCTTATGGAGGTGTTTCATCAGGTTCTTTTAACTATGGAGCAACAAATCCAGAACTTCATGATAGAGTACAAAAAGATATAGAAAAATTTTTAAAGGATAATCCAACTATTAAAAAAGAGGATATACCAACAGACTTGCTTACAGCATCAGGTTCAGGACTTGACCCTAATGTAAGTCCAGCTTCTGCAAAAGTTCAGATACCTGCTGTAGCAAAAGCATCAGGAATATCAGAGAGTAAATTGCAAAAAATTGTAGATGATAATACTTCTAAAAAACTTTTTGGAGTATTAGGTGAAGATAGGGTAAATGTGTTAAAGGTTAATGTAGAGGTTGCAAAGATATTAGGTCTTATATAGTATTTTGTAGGGGTTTTGTAGCAAAGTACTGCATATGACTTAGTTTAAAGCTTTATATTTAAAAGGTGAAAATCGATAATGATTTTCACTTTTTTTGTTTGAACATTACTAATATTTGGAATAAAACGATTGTAAGTATAAAATCCAAAAAAAGGTTGCATTATCAAAATGATAATACTATAATATATTTATCGTTATCAATTTGATAATAGATTTAGACATATAGGAGGAAGTAGTATGTTATATAATAACGCATTAGAGTTGATAGGAAACACACCTGTAGTAAGGTTGAACAATTTAGGATGTACTAACGGGTGTTCTAACATATATGTAAAATTAGAAAAAGTAAATCCAGCAGGAAGTATAAAAGATAGAGCAGTGTATGAAATGCTAGAAGGATTAGAGAAAAGAGGAGAATTAAAAAAAGGAGATGTATTAGTAGAAGCAACTAGTGGAAACACTGGTATTGCATTATCTATGATAGGAAAATTAAAAGGATATGAAGTAGTAATAGTAATGCCTGAGACTATGAGTGTTGAGAGACGAGATTTGATGAAGGCTTATGGAGCAAACTTGGTACTTACAGATGGAAAAGCTGGTATGGCAGGTTCCATAGAAAAAGCAAATGAGCTTTTAAGAGAAAATCCAAACTATAAGAGTTTAAAGCAATTTGAAAATAAAGATAATCCAAACGCACATTATAAAACAACGGCAGTTGAAATTATGAATGATGTTAAAGATTTAGATATATTTGTATGTGGAGTTGGAACTGGGGGCACTTTAATAGGAACTGCGAGATATTTAAAGGAGCAAAATCCAAATATAAAAATAATCGCGCTTGAACCAAAAAAATCTCCAGCTATATCAGAAAACAAAACTGGACCTCATAAAATACAAGGAATAGGAGCTAATTTTGTTCCTGAAAATTATGATTCCAGTGTAGTTGATGAAGTAATATTAGTAGATGATGAAGATGCATTTGACACAGTTAAATTACTTGCAGCAAAAGAAGGAATTCTGGTAGGTATATCTTCTGGAGCTAATATATTTGGTGCTATGGAAATGGCGAAAAAATATCCAGATAAAAAGATAGTAACAGTAGCTCCAGATGGAGTAGATAAGTATATGTCCATGGGACTATTTTAAAAATTTTATTTGAGGGAGTGAATACTTTGTTTAAGAAAATAAATAAAGATATTGAATATATAATGAAAAATGACCCAGCAGCTAGATCTAAAGTAGAAGTCTTTTTACTTTATCCATCAGTACATGCAATGATAATGCATAGGATGGCTCATGCTCTTTACAAGAAAAAGATGCTTTTTACAGCAAGATTAATATCTCAGATATCCAGATTTATGACTGGTATAGAAATACATCCTGGAGCTAAAATGGGAGAAGGTATATTAATAGACCATGGAATGGGTGTTGTAATTGGAGAAACAGCAGAAGTAGGTAACAGAGTAACAATATATCAAGGAGCTACTTTAGGAGGCACAGGAAAGGATACTGGAAAGAGACATCCAACTGTTGGTGATGATGTATTGATTGGAGCTGGAACAAAAATACTAGGACCTTTAAATGTTGGTTCTAATTCAAAAATTGGTGCAAATTCAGTTGTTGTCAAGGATGTACCTAATGGAGCAACCGTTGTTGGAATACCTGCAAAAATAGTAAAAATAAGAAATTTAGAACCTGTAAAAAAGAATAAAAAAGAAGTGTCCTATGAGTATGATGAGTTAGATAATGTGTATTATATATAGATTTGATATGACTATAAAATAAATTTTATGAAAATTATTTTAAAAGGTATTTTTTTCAAATCTGAGGACATAATAAAAAAGAACTAAATGTTAAAGTTTTGGTTCATAAATCTTTGACAAATAAGATTTTAAATTTGTAGCGTTTAGGAGGATTTTATTATGAAAGCAGATGTTAATCAAGATACTTGTATAGGTTGTGGATTATGTCCATCAATATGTCCAGAAGTATTTGATATGAATGATGATGGTAAATCACATGTTATAGTTGATGAAATACCAAGTGATGCTGAAGAATCAGCAAAAGAAGCTAGAGAAAGCTGTCCAGTTGATGCAATAGATGTGCATTAATAAAATAAATGCCTATAAAAATTGAATTTTCGATTTTTATAGGCATTTTTCTTTTATTGGGTTAAAATTTCAAATCCTGTTTCTGTAATTAAAACCATACATTCCCATTGAGCAGATAATTTACAATCTTCTGTATAGATAGTCCAATTATTTTCTTCATCAACAAAAATTTCATGAGTACCCTCATTTACCATTGGCTCTATTGTAAATATCATTCCAGGAACTAATAACATTTCAGTTCCTTTTTTAGATACATAACTTACAAATGGGTCTTCATGGAAGCTTAATCCAACTCCATGACCACCAATTTCTCTGACAACAGAGTATCCATTTTCTTGAGCATAGGAGTTAATAGCATCACCTATATCACCTAAGAATCCCCATGGTTTAGTAGCCTCAAGGCCTTTTTGAACACATTCTTTAGTGACCTCTACTAATTTTCTTGCATTTTCTTTAACATTTCCTATCATAAACATTCTTGAAGCATCTGAGTAGTATCCATTAAAAATAGTAGAAACATCTACATTGATAATATCTCCATCTTTTAAAATAATATCTTTACTAGGAATACCATGACAAACTTCATTGTTTATAGATGTACATACACTCTTAGGAAATCCATTATAGTCTAAAGGAGCAGGAATAGCTCCATTTTGTAGTGTAAAGTCATGGACTAATTTATTTATATCTTCTGTAGACATTCCAATTTCAATTTTATCTGAAATATAATCTAAAATTTTTGTATTTATTACTGCACTTTTTTTTATTTCTTCAATTTGCGTTGGATTTTTTATAATGTCATGGGTTGGTACAATATGACCTAACCTTGCAAATGAATCTATTTTATTATCCATATCCATATGGCATTTTTTATATTTTTTAGTACTTCCACACCAACAACTATCATTTCTATTCAACTTCATAGCTCTTCATCCTTTTTCTATTATTTATTTAAATTATGGGTCACATAAACTATTTTAAAACATAGCCACCATAAATATTATAACATAAATAATAAGAATCTTTTAATGATAGCACTTTATTAAAAATATAAATCGTATCATTGTGTCATTATTGATAAAGAGAATATAGTTAAATGTATTATTGGAAGTTAGAGTATTTAATATTCTAATTCAAGCTGTTCAAGAAAATCATATGTTAAAGGACAATTTTCTTTTAAAGTATTTCTTGAAACATCATCGAGATAGTAGTGTACAAATGATTCTGCAAAAAATTCTTCTATAAACTTACTAATGTAGGCATGTGCAACTTGTTTTGGGTCGTAAAGTTTATATCTTTCTTGAGCAAATATTTCCATAAATTCCTCTGAACTAGATTTTTTGTTTAAAACATTTTTATCTATAGCATGTGCAGTCTCATGTAGTTCTAAATTTTTAGCTGAATGTACATTTGCATAACTAGGATTACTGTAGCCTATTTTAACTACTATAGAATTGTTTCTATATATACCAGGAACATCTTTCCAAGTTTTACCTGATTTTACCCAGCATGGTGGTAATTGATGCTTTAAATCTTTAAATTCTGGCTCATCAGTTAAGTTTGAATTTATCAATTTTATTTTTATATCCTTTTCTTTAAGTGTTTGCAAATACTTAATATTTATATTTGCAAGCCTATTTTTTATATTTTCGACTTCATCTTTATCATAGTCTAAATCGTTTGGAAGTATAAGCATTTGTTCAATTATGCCTAGGTTATTTTCTTTTATATCTTCATCTTTTTCACCAAATTCAGATTGAAGAGTATCATTTTCATATATAGTTATGTTTGTACGGTTTTCTATAGTATAAGAGTGGATATTTTCTAAATCTAAAATATTCATTTGATGTAAAATATTTTTTGTTTCACCACTCCAAAATACTAAAGAAAGTGAATTAAAGTCAATCAAAGGATTTTCTTTTAGTTTTGTCTCATTACTTATATCAACATCAAATACATATTCAATACAGTCTTCTACACTAAGAACATCTGTATTCTTTTTAATGTATAAATATGCTTGTTTTAATTCTATATAAATGTCATCTAAAGATTCGTCATAAAATTCTGATAAATTTTTTCTGAAGAGTTCTTCACTTAAAAGTTCATTTTTATCAGTTATACTTTCGATTAAAGTGTTAATTTCTTTTATCATATCAGAGATACTTATTTTTCTATTTGCTTTTTCATTAGATACATTGCATGGCGCAAGAGCAATGCAATAAAAATCTTTTTCTTTTTTGTAAAAGGCTTTAAGTGGTTTTGACAAAAGTGTAAAATCTACACCTATCTGTAGATTAACTTTAATTAATTCCTTTTGAGTTAATTTAGTATTATTGCTTTTAGCTATAATTAAATTGTTTTCCATAATCATTGCCCCCTTTTTATTAGGGTATCATAATTTTTTTATATGTGTCAATTTATTTTTTTGAAAATTATAATTTTTTTGAAAATTTTATTTTTTATAATTTGTGAATTTTTTGTTACAAAAATAAATACGTTATTATTATGTCAAAATTTAGCGTTAGACTTATATAGAATAGATTTTATACACATGTATTAGATAAAATTAGTCCTAAGAAGATTGCATATGCAAAATACATGCCATTTCATCAATTTTATAATATAATGTTTATATATTTAATAAGGATGTGATTTGAAATGTATTTTACATATATTATAAGATGTAAAGATGACTCTCTATATACTGGATATACCAGTAATATAATCAGAAGAATGAATGAACATAAGTCGGGAATTAATTCAAAATATACAAGAGCAAAAGGATTTAAAAAACTAGAAGTTTATTTTGTAACCAACACGAAAAGTAATGCAATGAAATTGGAATGTTATATAAAGAAATTAACTAGAAATAAAAAATTATATATAATAAAAAATCCAGAAACGTTTATAGATTCAATTGATAATAAAGATGCTTATCTTGTTGGAAAAGAAATAGAACAATTAATGTAAACATTAATATTATAATAAGTGTATATTATGTAAAAACTTGACAATAAATACTATTGTACTATAATGAAGTTATAAATATAATAAATTAAAGTAGCTAGGGGAGCCAAGAGCTGAGAGGTATACCGACCCTTACACCTGATCTGGATAATACCAGCGTAGGAAAGCTTAGTATAAAACTTAAGTGTATATTATTTACTATATATGCGATTTCTAAGCTATACCTATTGTAGGTATAGCTTTTTTAATTAAGTTATTTAAATTAAACTTTAGGAGGGAATAAATGAGTAATTATAAAATACCAACACTTACAGTAGCTGGGTCAGATTCATCTGGAGGAGCTGGAATTCAAGCTGATTTGAAGACTTTTAGTGCAATTGGTACTTATGGTATGAGTGTAATAACAGCTATAACAGCACAAAACACTCAAGGGGTTCTTGCAGTAGAAGATTTAAGTAAGGACATAATAAAAAAACAGATAGAGGCAGTATTTGAAGATATACCTCCAAAAGCTGTAAAAATAGGAATGGTTTCAAGTCCTGAGATTATACTTGAAATAGTTGAAAATATAAAGAAATACAATCCAAAATATTTGGTAGTAGACCCAGTAATGATATCTAAAAGTGGATATTATTTATTAAAGCCAGAAGCAAAAGAAAATTTAATTAAATACTTGATGCCACTTGCATACATAATTACACCAAACATCCCAGAGGCAGAAGAAATCACAGGAATAAAAATAAATAATATAGATGATATGAATAGAGTAGGAAAAGAAATACTAAAGCTTGGTCCTAAGTTTGTCCTTATGAAAGGAGGACATTTAGATGGAGAAGCAGTTGATATTTTAGTTGGTAAAAATATGTTTAAAGTTTATAAAAGTGAAAGAATTGATAAAAAAAATACACATGGAACAGGATGTACATTATCTTCTGCAATAACCTCTTATTTAGCTTTAGGTTATGAAATAACAGAAGCAGTAAATTTAGGCAAAATCTATATAACAGAGGCAATAAAAAATAGTTTTGATATAGGTCATGGAGTAGGGCCAGTGCATCATTTTTATAAATTTGAATAATAAAAAATTGTTGGAGGTAGACTATGTATAATTTAATTGAAGATGTAAAAGAATCAAATCCACTGGTAATTCATTACACTAATAATGTAACCATAAATGATTGTGCTAATGTAACCTTAGCCATAGGAGCAAGTCCTCTTATGAGTTTTTCATATGAAGAAGTAGAAGAAATGGTGAGTATAGCGAACTCTGTAGTAATAAATATAGGAACAATGAATTCAAATATGTTAGATTTATTTTTATTAGCAGGAAAAGCGGCAAATAAGTACAATAAACCTGTTATATTAGACCCAGTTGGAGTATTTGCAAGTAAAGCTAGGGCAGAACTTACAAGCAAACTCTTGAATGAAGTCAAATTTAATGTAGTTAAGGGTAATATGGCAGAAATAAAGTTTATAGGTGGTTTTGATGTAAGGGGAAAAGGTGTAGATTCATTTGATGAAGAAGAAGACTCCACTGATATAATAAGAAAAGTTTCTGAAAAACTTGAATGTATCGTAGTAGCAACTGGAAAAATAGATATAATAACAAATGGTAAATATACATATAAAATAAACAATGGAACTGATAAATTAAAAGGCATTACAGGAACGGGATGTATGACTGCTAGTTTAATTGCGAGTTTTATGGCTGTTACTGAGAATACATTAGAAGCAGCTACAATGGGTGTTCTTACGATGTCTTTAAGTGGAGAGTTGGCAAATTTAGACAATCCACCAATAGGAACATTTAAAGAAAATCTTATGAACACTATTTATAAAATGAATATAGATACTTTAAGCAAAAATTCTAATATTGAATTTTTAAACGAATAAGGCTTTAAGAGGAGACTTAAAATGATAGATAAAGAAAACTTAAAAAAAGACTTAAAATTATATTTAGTAACTGATTCTGAAATGCTTGAAGGTAGAGATTTCTATAAGTGTATCGAAGATGCAATAGCTTCTGGAATCACAACCGTACAACTTAGAGAAAAAAATGCTCCTGGGAGAGAGTTTTTAAAAAAAGCTATGAAACTTAGAGAAATAACTAAAAGATATGGAGTTAAGTTTATAATAAATGACAGAGTTGACATAGCACTTATCTGTGATGCAGATGGAGTACATGTAGGTCAAAGTGATATTGATGCGAGAGAAGTTAGAAAGCTTATAGGAGATGATAAGATACTAGGAGTATCAGCAAGAACTTTAGAAGAAGCTATATGTGCAAAAAATGATGGAGCGGATTATTTAGGTATAGGGTCTATATTTACAACATCTACTAAATTGGATGCAAAATCAGCTTCATTTGAAACTGTCAAAGAAATTAAAGAAAAGGTAGATATACCATTTGTACTAATTGGAGGCATAAAACTAGACAATGTAGATAAACTTAAGAGCTTAGACAGTGATGGATATGCTATAATCTCTGCAATATTAAAGGCTAAGGATATATCTAAAGAAGTGGAAAAATGGACATTAAAAATATAAAATTAGTTCTAATAGTGTAAAAAATGGAAAAATTTGATATAATTTAAGAGTGAAATTTAAAAAGTTATAAATGATAAACTTTTCTACATATACTTTTTAATCAAGATATATGTAGATTTGATTAAAAGGAGTTATGAATGATTAGGATATTGTTAGTATGTGTTGGAGGTATGTCTTCTACTCTATTGGTAAATAAAATGGAGAAAGATGCAAAAAAAAGAAATATAGATTGTAGAATATGGGCAATTGGAGAAGGAGATATAAAATCAGAACTTGATAATTTTGATATTTTACTTCTTGGACCACAGCTTAGATTTATGTTTGATGATGTAAAATCTATAGTAGGAGATAGAGCTCCAGTATCTGTAATAGATATGGTGAACTATGGAACTTGTAATGGACACGCTGTGTTAAATTCAGTTTTAGAAATATTAAAATAAAGCATCTAAAGTGAACTCTATATAATAGAGTTCACTTTTTATTATAGATTAGTAAATTAACTTACCATTTCCTTTTTTAGCCTCCACATAGCAAGTGAGAAACTTGCACAGCATAATATTAAGAATAGTAGAATAACAGGTAATATATCTCCAATAAGAATAGTCTCACCAAATATTAAACTACGTAAAGCATTAATAATATGAGTAAATGGATTGAGCATAACGGCTATTTTTAATCCTCCAGATAAGTTTTCTATAGGGAAAAGAGCTGAGCTTAAAAAGAAAATAGGAAGTACAATTGCAGTCATAATTGTTTCATAAATTATTTCATTTGGTAACAATAGACTTATAGAATATGCTAGACTTGATAAAAAAAATGCAGTCATAAATATTAGTATTATCATAAGCATAATTCCTCCAATACCAGATTCTATCCTTACTGAGAAGAATATACTTACTACACATAAAATAGTTACTTCTAAGAAAGAAACTAAGATAGCTTCTAGTAATTGACCCAAAACAATTGAATATCTACTAATCGGTGCAATCAAAACCCTATAGAAACTTCCACTGTTCTTCATTATGAAGTTGATGATACCACCACTACTACATGAGGAAAATACAACTAGTATAATAATACCTGGTAGTATAAAAGCGGTATAATTACTAATATTCATATTATTCATAGTTTGATTTGCAATAGAGCTATAAAGTACAAGCCAAAGAAAAGGTTGTAATATAGTAACTATAAATGATATTGGATTTTTAAAACGCCATTTCATACTACGCCATAAGATATTTAACATTCCCATTCCTCCTTTAAGTCTTTTTTAGAACTTGTTAATGCTAAAAAAACATCTTCAAGACTTGGTTCTACAATTTCTATTGCATCAAATTTTATGTCATGTTCTAAAAGCCACTTATTTATTGAAGTAAAAGCAACTCTACTATCCTGTACACTTATAAAAATCGAGTTTTCTCTTATACTCATAAACTTGACCAATCCAGTATTTTTAATTTCATCTTTATATTTTTTTATATCTTTTATATCATGAAAAACTATGCGCAGTATATTTTGTCTAATGTAACTACGTAAACTGGATGGCGTTCCATGTGCCAAATCTTTTCCATTTTTCATAATACAAATGCTATCACTCAATTGTTCAGCTTCTTCAAGATAATGAGTAGTTAGAAATATAGTTGTGCCATATTCATCTCTAATTTTTAATAACATATCCCACATAGCTTTTCTTGAGTCTACATCCATACCAACAGTTGGTTCATCCAGAAATAGAATCTTAGGAGATGATACCATATTCATAGCTATATCTAATCTACGCTTTACTCCACCAGAATATGATGAAGTGGGATATTTTAAGTAGTTAGATAACTCAAATTTATCAATTAAAGATTCTATTCTTTGTTTTGCAATTTGTGGTTCTACTTTATACATCTTGCTTTGAAATACCATATTTTCCATAAGAGACAGGTGTTCATCAATAGAGACTTGTTGTGCTACACAAGCAATTTGAGTACATATCCAAGAAGGATTATCTACTAAATCTTTTCCAAAGACTGTTACATTTCCAGATGTAGGTTTATAAAAGGTGGTCAAAATGTTGATAAGAGAAGATTTACCAGCTCCATTAGGACCAAGTAAAGAAAAAATCTCTCCAGCATTTACATTAAAACTTAGACCATTTAAAGCTTTTACACCATTTTTATACTCTTTTACTAAATTGTCTATTTTAATCGCTAGCATATGTTATTCCTCCTCTTTAAGTGGAAATATGATTTCTGTAATATATTTATCTGGATTTCCTTTTATCAGCATACCTGGTCCTTTAATGAATACTTCTCTCCAAGGAGTTTGTATTTCTATATTATTTTCATGAATATATTTAAATATCATTTCATACGTTTTTGGCAAATTACTATAGGCTCCTATGTGAGTAAAAAACAAAGCTTTTGTTTTAGGAAATTCTTTTATGGTTACACCAATACGATTTGGAGTTTCTGAAGTCGGAACACATAGTTCCATTTCTCCAATACCAGTTTTTTGGTCAACATTATAGTAGCAAAAGAAAGGAGCTCCATTAGATTTTCCTTTTATAGATTTAAATACATTTGGAAAGTATTTTGTTGCTTCAGTCATAGGGCCATTATAACGCATAGTAGCTACTGTGACTGGTTCAATATTTTTAATTTCAATTTTATAACTCATTTGTTTACCTCCTAATATATACCAATATTCTTATTAGATTTTTAATTGTTAATACATATAAAACTTTTAAATGATTGATAACATATAATCTTATCTCATTCACTTGTTTTCAAGTCTAACATAACATAAAATATATATCCTCTCATTTGATGCTCCATTTTGTAAAGTTATAATTCAAGCTTTACTTTTAATGTCTTAATAAATTAAAATAAAATGTAAATTATAAAAAGGTGTTTACAAACTAAGTGTATTAATCGTATAATACACTTAATAGAATATTAAATAAAATACGAGCTAAAGGTGTATTTTTTTAAAGCAAGTGTACTAACGTATTAATACACTAGAATAGGAGGAAGCATGAATTTTGAACTAGATAATACAACACCCATTTATTTGCAGATAATAAAATATATAAAAAGACAAATAGTAATTGGAGCTTTGAGACCAGGAGAGACGATACCATCGAGAAGAGAAATGGCACTTAATCTAAAAGTAAATCTAAATACTGTTCAAAGAGCATATAAGGAGATGGGTGATATGAATATAATAAATACTTTTAAAAACTATCAAAGTAGTGTAACAGTTGATGAAGATATACTAAAAAACTTAAAATTAGAATTGATAAATGAATCTTTATCTATTTTTATAGAAAATATGAAAGCAATAAAGGTTACTAAAGAGGAAGTTTTAAAGATAATAGAAGAAGAATACTAGTCTTTTAACAATTATAAAACTTAATTAAAAAAATTTATTGTACAAGCATATTAAATATGGAGGGTACTAATTATGATAGAAGTAAAAAATGTCAGTAAAACATATAAAAGGATGCAAGGTCTTAAAATAAGAAAGATAGATGCTTTAAAGAATGTAAGTTTCAATATAGAAAAAGGTAAAATAACTGCATTACTTGGGATAAATGGTGTTGGTAAATCAACAATGTTAAAAGCAATAGCAGGTCTTATAAATATTGATAGTGGAGAGATTCGTATAGATGGAGAAAAAATAAATGAAAAGATATATAATAAATTAGCATTTGTTCCAGATGTAGAATCTCACTTTAGTAATACGACAATAAAAGAAACCTTTGAATTTATGGAGATTTTTTATCCAAAATGGAATAGAGAGAAGTCAAAAGAAATGATGAACATATTCAAATTAGATGAAGATGAAATAATAGATAATTTATCAAAAGGAAATATTGCAAGAGTAAAATTAATTCTTGGATTTTGCCAAGACCCAGAATATATACTACTTGATGAACCATTTACAGGAATTGATTTATTTAAGAGGGAAGAATTTATAGGAGTAATAGCACAATATATGGAGGAAAATCAGGCTATTATCATTACTACTCATGAAATAGTAGAAATAGAAAGTTTAGTTGATGAGGTTGTAATTCTTGATGAAGGTAATGTTATAACTTCATTTAATGCAGAGGAATTAAGAGAAATAGAAGGTAAATCTATATTAGATAAGATGAGGGAGGTATATAAGAATGAATAAACTTCTATATCTAATAAATGTAGATTTAAGAAGAAGTAATAAATTTTACATAGCTTATATATCATTTTTTTCATTAATTACGCTTAGTTTAAATTTATACGAAATGAATAAACTTAAGAATTCTAAATTTATTCTAAACTTAGCAGTAGAGAATTTTGGTGGTATATTTTATGGAATAGGGATACTTAGTAATATTAGATTTATCCAACATATTCTACTCTTTGGGATGTTGGGAATGTTTGTATACTATGTTTTTATGTGGAAAAGAGAGTTTTTTTCCAAAAATCAAAGTATTTACACTCTTATGATGCTACCTCAGAATAAGTTTAAGATTTGCATATCTAAGTCAATTGCTTTGATAACAATGATATATGGTTTTTTGATAAGTCAGATAGCGACATTGTTTGTATGTAAGTGTATATTTAATTTTATCTTTAAAAATGTGCCAATAATAAAGGTGCCTTTTGCGCAAGATTTATATTATTCAACTTTGAGGAGTATACCTGTTGATTTTATATCTTTCATGGTGATTTATGTATTTTTATTACTTATAGCCATTTCTCTTGTAAATTGTTGCATATTATTTATATTTTCTTATATAAATAAGTTTTATGTGCTTTTAGTTACTTTTGTAGTTCTAATAGGTCTATATTTTTCAACAGTATATATAAATATAATCAATTTATTTAGGAAATATTATGTGTTCATTGGAACACAATTTAATACTTTAGTAGCTGGTGTGCTAAGTTTTTTAATTATAATGTTTATTCTAAATGGAATATCTTATTTACTAATTAAAAAGAAAGTATCTCTTTAGGAGGGGTGGTATGAAATTAAAATCTAAAGCACCTATACTTATTATATTTTTGACCTTAGTAATATATTTTAGTATAGGTTTATTAAATAATGAAGACAATTTGAAGATAAAAACTATAAAAGGTGACCCAGATGAATTAGACTATATAAACATAAAGTTTGGATATGATTTTAATGGATATATAAATTCATATTATACAATAAATGGAGGTAATAAAATTAAAAAGACTGAATTAGTAAAACCACAAAAAGAGAGTGAGAATATAAATAATTTAATTGATGTATCTAGTGGTTCCGATTTAATTACTCATGTTGGTTTTGAAATGAATGATAATTCAAAAGATATAAATTTTGTTATAGATGAGAAAAAAGAAGATTTGGATAAAGGAGTATTTGCATCTGAAGGAAGTGATAAAGACATTGAATATGAAAAATTAGATATGAATAATTTTAAAAGAACAAAATATAAGGTAGATAAAAGTACTGATGATTATTATACAAAGGTACTATCATCAAAAAGATATAAAAGAGACTTATATGTGTCTGTATTTTATGGTGCTATAGGCGATTCGTCAGAAATCAATAAAAAAGGCTTAAGCACCATAGATATAATAAAAATTAACCCAAAAAATAAAAAAATACAGATGGTAAAAAGTATAAATTTAAGTAATTATTTTTTTGAAAAATACTCAGATGTTGATACTATTCGTGTAGGTTATGCTAGTAAAGGACAAGATAAAATGTATATTTTAATAGAAGTATTAAAGGCAGATATGGATGGTAATAGTAACTCTGAAATTACTTTACTTGAGCATTTACTTGAGTATAATGTTGAAGAAAATAAAGATAAAATAATAGAATTAAAAACTGATGATAGAATGAATAATTTAGTAAAAGCAAGTCTAAAAGATAATAAATTATATATGGTAATGTCAAATGATTATGATGACAGTCCAGGCACAAAGTTAAGTTTATTTACCTATAATGTGCTTGATAACAGCATGGATGAAGATAAGTATGTTTTAGAGGACAAAGAAAAAAGAGGTATTAAAAATGTTGAAATTGACTCAAATAAAATCATTGTATATACATCAAAACTAGACCCTGTGTTACCTTGGGATGATAAATTTATGTTGTATATAATAAATAAAAACTCTAAGGAAATAGTATACGAAGGAAAATTACAGTTTAACACTTCAAATAGTAATTTAGAATTTGAAATAAAGTAGGTGAATTAATGAAAGATTTAATGAGATTATTCGAATTTGAATTAAAAAGAAATATAAAAAATTATATACTTATAATTATTTGTTGCTGTTCTTTTGTAATTTTAAATATAGTAAAGAATTTAAATGACTATAATTATATAATAGAAAATGCAGTTAAAGATGAGCAATTAACGAAAGTAGGAAATACAATAGAAACAATAAATTTTACAGGTTTCTCAAGCTTTAGAAATATAATGAGTTCTACAGAAGCATGGTTTATGTTTGGTATAATTGCATGTATTTGCTATGCTTTTTTTATTTGGTATAGGGATTTTGATGGTAAAAGTAAATCTATATATACACTTATAATGCTTCCAAAAAATAGAATTAATATTTATACATCTAAGTTATTAAATATATTATTTCTAGTGTATAGTTACACAATAATATTTACAATAATTTTATTTGCTTTAAATAAATTATTACCTAATTATATGCTTGGAAATATTGCAAGCTACGGTTTTGTGCAAGATACAATATATAAGTTGAAAATGTTACTTCCATATAGTTTTAAAATACTATTTGTGGAGTATATATTTTTACTGATAGGATTTGTGTCTGTAGTGTTTACATCAATTCTTATAAATAAATCTATTTATAAACTAAGAACTTTAATAAGTTTCATGTTTTTAGCCTTGGAGATTTTAGTATTTATAATCTCTGTGGAATTTGTTATACCTTATGAATATAGTAATATATTTATTATCCTGTATTCAAGTATAAACATATTTATATGTAGTTTTATATCCAATAAACTTTTGAAACAGAAGATTGATTTTTAGGGGGTGTATTATGAAAGAAAAAAATATAGGAAAATATACAATATGTCTTATAATAGTGTGTTTATTGATGATTATAATGACTTCAATATTGAGTTATTTTAATAAGGACAAACTATCTGTAAATACTTTAAATGGTAATATAAAAGATATAGGAAAAGTAAGTTTAGTATATACACCTAATATAAATAAATTTTCTTATGAAGAGGTAATTGTAAGTAAGAATGGAATAAAAAATGATACAAGTCCTAAATCAAGAATTGGAAATGATTATTTGAATATCGATAAAAAATACAGTGATTTTATTAATAATAAAGGATATGAATTTGTATATAAAGATGATTTAAATATAGGAGAAGCATATACCTATATTAAGCCTAGTTTGGGACAAGAGAATAATAATTTAAATGATTGTATAAAGATTTCAAATAAAAATTTAAAAAATGGTGTAGAAGAAAGTTTTGATATTAGTTTAAAACAATCTGATTTTAAAAAAAATAGTTGGCAAACTGTGTTTAATAAAATATATAAAGGAAACTTATATATGGTAGTTAGTGAAACTAATCTTTCAGGCTCTAAAGTCAATAATATTTGCATATTAAAGATAGATATAAAAGATAAGTCTTATAAATTATTAAATAGATTTGATTTAAACTTACATAATGACTATAAACAAAATATACATGAAATTAAATTTTCTATAGGAAGCAAAATCTATTTGGAAATGGTAAGTAATAAGAGTACAAACGGAGATATTGAAGGGCATGATAATTATTCTAACCTTATTATATATGATATAGAAGATGATACTTTTAATATTAGTAATAAATTTATGGATAATCTAAATCAAGAAAAAAATGCCAATTCAAAAGAAATGGGTTTATTAAGCAAAACGAAGTTAGATTATATTGTTAAGAACAATAAGTTAAATCTTATAGCTACAGATAGGAGTAATTTTGTAATCAATCTTGTTTATGATATCAACTCAAATGATATTAAGCTAGAGGATTATGAGATACTTGATTTTAAAGTAGATTATAGTGATACATCATCTGGAATTAGGAAAGTTAAGTTATTAGATGATAAGATATATTCTATTTCAAGCATAAAAGATACTCTATCAGGAGGAAGAAAGGGAAGTAAAGAGGTTTTTGATGTAATTGGAACGAAACCAGTAAAATTTCAGGTATTCGATAAGAAACTTAAAAAGACATTATATGAAGCTGAGCTAATAAATGGAGATGTAAATATACACGATAAGTTATTTTTTGTTGCAAATTAGATGATATTATTAATTGCATTTCTTTAGATTGATATATATTTGCTATATATTAAATAGAAATAAGATGGGATAATCTTTGATTATTTCGTCTTATTTTTAAATTTAATATAAAGGTGCTTTTTAATATTTTTTTATATTGTATATCATCATTTAACTTGTATTTAATTTACTTAGATTTGAAATAGGATGAGTATAGTGGTAAAATTAATTATTAGAATATTAAAAATAATAAATAAATAATACATTATACTTAAAAAGGGGGAGCACTTTAAAATGAACAAAAAATATATTAAAGCAGGAAATCTAATTGATTAAAAAATAGCTACGCACACTT